>DYZK01000031.1 GCA_020741275.1 Corynebacterium urealyticum | reverse complement strand
TCCTGCTCAACCTCACCCGCGACCAGCTGGACCGCGTGGGCGAGATCAACAAGATCGAACGTGCGCTGCGGGCCTGCGTGGAGGCGCGGCCGGACATGACGGTGATCGCGAACTGCGACGACGTCCAGGTCACCTCCGTAGCGTGGGACGCGCCGAACGTCGTGTGGGTCTCCGCGGGTGCTGGCTTCGTGGGGGATTCCACCAGCTGCCCGCGCACCGGCGGGCACATCGTGCGCACCGAGGACGACTGGTACGCCGTGAAGAAGCTCCCGGATGGGCGCGAGTTCCGCCGTCCCGAGCCGACCTGGTGGGTCGATAAGGACGGCCTCGGCCATGCCGGGGAAACCCTGCCCATGAACCTGCAGCTCCCCGGCCGCGCCAACCGCGGCAATGCGGCCCAGGCGATCGCGGCAGCCGTCGTCATGGACGTGCCGGTCACAGACGCGCTGCGCGCCGCCGAGGAAGTCACGGACGTCGCTGGGCGCTACTCCCTCGTCGAATTCGAGGGCCGCACGCTGCGACTCATGCTCGCGAAGAACCCCGCGGGCTGGCAGGAAGCGCTCTCGATGATTGACCGGGGCGTGGACTCCGTCGTGATTGCCGTGAACGGGCAGGTCGCGGACGGTCAGGACCTCTCCTGGATTTGGGACGTCCGCTTCGAAGACTTCGAGGGCCAGCAAGTGCTCGCCGCAGGTGAGCGCGGCACCGACCTGGCCGTGCGGCTGGGCTACGCCGGGGTGCGACACACGCTGATCAAGGACACGGTCGACGCCGTGCTCGCGTGCCCGCCCGGGCGCGTCGAGGTGCTCGCGAACTACACCGCCTTCCGCGACCTGAAGCGCGAACTGGAGCGGCGCGGCGCGAAGACCGTTGAGGCTGACGGCACGGGTGTCATGAGCACCACCGGCGAGGCGACAACCACCGCGACCGAGGAGGACGCACGATAATGGCAGAGCTCAACATTGGCCTGGTGCTCCCCGACGTGCTCGGCACCTACGGCGACGACGGCAACGCGCTCGTGCTGCGGCAGCGCGCCCGCCTGCGCGGCATCACCGCCGAGATCCACACCATCCGCTACGGGGAGGCCGTCCCGGAGACGCTGGACGTCTACACCCTGGGTGGCGGGGAGGACGTCGCCCAGCTGCTGGCCGCCGAACACCTGCGCGCCGACGGTGGCCTGATGCGCGCGGTGGAGTCGGGTCGGCCGGTGCTCGCGATTTGCGCGGGCCTGCAGGTGCTCGGCGAGTCCTTCCACGCTGGTGGGAAGCTCGCGGAGGGGCTCGGTCTGTTGGATGCGACGACGTCCCAGCTTGGCGAGCGCATGATCGGCGAGCTGCGCTCGGAGCCTTACCGGCCGGGTGGTGGTGACGGTGCGGGTGCTGGTGACGCGGGTGCGGGCGGCGTGGACGCGGGCTCCAACGCCCAGCCGCTGGCCGCTGACCTGAGCGAACTCACCGAGCCCCTCACCGGCTTCGCCAACCACATGGGCGCGACCATCCTTGGTCCCGATGCCCGCCCGCTGGGCATCATGCGCGCCCGCGGCGGGATGATCGGAAACACGGACGCGCACGGTGTTGAGGCTGCTGACGTCGTAGTAAAGAACAGCGAGAAACAGCAAAGCTACGAGGGCGCGGTGCAGGGTTCTGTGATCGCGACGTACATGCACGGGCCGGCGCTGGCGCGGAATCCGCAGCTCGCGGACGTGCTGCTCGCGCGTGCGCTCGGGACGACCGTGGCTGAGCTGCCGGAGCTGGGTGCGGACAGCATCGCGGAGTTCGAGGGCGTGCCGGCTGGTGACGCTACGACTGGCGGCGCGAGCGCTGGCCGTGCTGGTTCTGGCAGCGGTCCCGGGAGCCGTGCTGGCGCGGGCGCGGGCGCTGGGAACGGTGCCGGTGCTGGTGCTGGGAGCCCCGACGGCCGTGAATTCGCGGCACAGCTCGCCGCTGAGGTGGAGCAGCTGCGCAAGGAGCGCCTGGGCTAGCCCTCTGATGTGGAGCAGCTGCGCAAGGAGCGCCTACGCCCCGCGCGGCCTGCTCCGCACGCCTCCTTCGTGTGCCAACCCCCTTGCGCGCCCCTGCTTCGCTCGTTTTGCAGAGTTTAATGCCGCTTTTGGACCAATTTCCGACATCAAACTCTGCAAAACGCGTTTGGGCTCGGCCACACTCGACCGCACCCGGCCCAGGCCCCTTAGCGGACCGTGAAGGTCACCTTCTGGGTGTTGGTCTCTCCGAAGTTATCCACGGCCTTGACCTCGGCCTCGTAGGTGCCCGGAGCCAGATCCTTCGGCAGCGCCGCGCGCCACAGGTGTGGGCTCGCCTTCGCCACATTGCCGCTGGTGGACAGGTTGTGCGTCGCGGAGATCGGGTCGGTGAACTCCCACCCCTCGTTCAGCGCCTCACCCTGGTGCGGCTGGGTGTGCTCCACATCGAGGGTGCGGGCCTCGCCGTCCTCACCGGTGATCGTCATCTCCACCGTGGAAGCACTCGAACCACCGAAAACGCTGCTGGTCAGGTAGGACTTCCCGTCACGCAGATCGTCCTTGCTCACCGCCAGCGGATCGATCTCCTCCGGCTCTGGACCAACCTTCTTGGCGTCCTGCCACTCCTGAGCCTTGGCAGCCCAGTCGCGCCACGCGGGGCTGTTCACGCCGATCAGCTGCTGATGATCGCGGTCCTCGTTGCGCACGGTGTAGAAGCCGCCGCGGGTCACCGCGTCACCGGAGCCGGAGAAGGTCAGGGTGTACACGCCCGGCTCGGCTGCGTCCTGGGTGTATGCGTGCGGGACACCGTTATCGGTGAGCCCGCCGGAGTACCAGTCACCGGACACAGCACCAGCCACGACCTGCTCGATCGGCAGGGACTCGATGCCCTCGGCAGCCCACTCCTCGCGCTTATCACCCGCGCGCAGGTGCTCCAGGGTGTGGGTGTGGCCGCCGACGGTGACCGCGTTGCTGTAGCCGTCCAGGACCTCGTACAGGGCCTTCGCGTCGTCGGTGATGACTTCCTTGTAGTTCACGATCGGCGCGTGGGCATAGACGACGACGTGCTTGTCCTTCGGGACGTCCGCGAGGTCGTTCTTCAGCCATTCGAGCTGCTGCTCGCCGACCTTCTCGTAGTAGCCGCCGTTGCCGCCGCCCGGCTTCTGGCCCTTGTATTCGATGTTGTCGAGGGCGATGAAGTGCGTGTTGCCGACCTCGTAGGAGTAGTAGGGGGCACCGAACTGGGCGCGGTAGGTGTCGGTGGCGTCCTTGTCGGAGTCGACGTCGTAGTCCTGGTCGTGGTTGCCAGGGAGGGCGCGGACCGGGCCGTTGAGGTCCTTGTACAGGCTGCGCAGGTCGGGGTTGAGGCTGAGGTCGTCGCCGACGTTGTCGCCGAGCAGCATGATGCCGCAGCCGGCGTAGTCGTTGCGCTGGGTCAGGTCGGCGGGCGCACCCTTGCGGGCGTACTCGACCTCTTCCTTGTCGTAGGTCTGGGTGTCCGAAGCGACGACGCAGTTCTGGTCGTCCTTGGCTGTGGCCTGGGACTTTGCCATCGGGAAGTTCACGTACTCCGGGACGGCGCCGGTGGGCTTGAGACCGCCGAACTTCAGGTCCTTCGGGGAGCCGGCCGGCTTGTGGACGTAGCTGAACTGGGCGAAGTTGTCCGCGTCGACGGGGACCTGCCAGCCGGTGGGCTGGGTGACGGAGACGTTCATGTCCTCGTACACCGGCAGGGTGTAGCGGCCCTTGGCGTCGGTGGTCGTCACGTCACGGCCGTTGGTGACCTTGACGCCCTCGATTCCCTTTTCGTTGTCGTCGTAGGTGGAGTTCTTGTTCGCATCGTCGAATACGTGCCCGGTGATGGTGG
>DYZK01000030.1 GCA_020741275.1 Corynebacterium urealyticum | reverse complement strand
GCCACCCGCCTGGTCAACGACTACACCGACGGCCTGGTCAACGAGGGCCTCGACTCCGCTCCCTTCCAGGGTCGCTCCTACTACGACGCCATCCTCGACACCTCCGCGATCCTCGGCGCACTGCCGGATCGCGTCGCCGAGATCAGCGACCACGAGAACGACGGCCTGCCGCAGTTCATCGACCGCCTCTTCGCCGCCGCCCGCGGCACCGCCGAGCTGCCGGCCTCCGCGATGACCAAGTGGTTCGACACCAACTACCACTACATCGTCCCGGAGCTGTCCGCTGACCAGGAGTTCCGCCTCGAGGACGGCGCCTGGCTCGACGACATCCGCGACCAGGTCAACCGCCACGGCGACAAGGTCCGCCCGGTCCTCGTCGGCCCGTTCACCTACCTGGCGCTGGCCCGCTCCACCGACGGCTCCAACCCGCTGGAGCACCTGGAGTCCCTCTTCGAGACCTTCGGCCGCCTGCTGCCGCGCATCGCTAACCGCGGCGTCACCTGGCTGCAGCTCGACGAGCCCTCCCTGGTCACCGACGTCTCCCCGGCCACCCTGTCCCGCGTCAAGGCTGGCTACAAGAAGCTCACCCAGGTCGCTCACGACGCCGGCCTGAAGCTGCTGGTCCAGACGTACTACGGCGACGCTGACCAGGCCATCAAGACCCTCAGCGGCCTGGGCATCGACGCCTTCGGCGCCGACCTCGTCGCTGGCGGCAAGGAGCTACCGAGCTGGACCGGCGAAGAGCTGCTGGTCGCCGGCGTCGTCGACGGCCGCAACATCTGGCGCACCGACCTGGACGCTGCCCTGGAGACCCTGCAGGCGCTGGCCGAGCGCGGCCCGGTCGCCGTCTCCACCTCCGCGTCCCTGCTGCACGTGCCGTACACCCTGGCCCGCGAGACCACCCTGAGCGACGAGCTGCGCAGCTGGCTGGCATTCGGCGAGGAGAAGATCCGCGAGGTCGCCCTGCTCTCCCGCGTCCTGCGCGGCGAGGGCACCGAGGCCGACGAGAAGGCGCTGGCCGAGGCCCGCGAGGCCGTGCAGTCCCGCGCGACCTCCAAGCTGACCCACAACGACGAGGTCCGCGAGCGCACCGCCAAGATCACCGAGGAGGACCGCCACCGAGGTGACATCGAGGAGCGTCGCAAGGCCCAGCAGGAGGAGCTGAACCTCCCGCCGCTGCCGACCACCACGATCGGCTCCTTCCCGCAGACCACCCAGATCCGCCAGGCGCGCGCGAAGCTGCGCAAGGGCGAGATCACTGAGGAGCAGTACACCCAGGCGATGCGCGACGAGATCGCGGACGTCATCGAGCGCCAGGAGAAGCTGGACCTGGACGTCCTCGTCCACGGTGAGCCGGAGCGCAACGACATGGTGCAGTACTTCTCCGAGCAGCTGGAGGGCTACCACTCCACCGAGCACGCGTGGGTGCAGTCCTACGGTTCCCGCTGCGTCCGTCCGCCAATCCTGTTCGGCGACGTCCGTCGTCCGGAGCCGATGACTGTCTCCTGGTTCGAGGAGGCCCAGAAGCTGACCGACAAGCCGGTCAAGGGCATGCTCACCGGTCCGGTGACGATGCTCGCGTGGTCCTTCGTCCGCGACGACCAGCCGCTGGGCGAGACCGCCGACCAGGTTGCCCTGGCACTGCGCGACGAGATCGACGACCTCGTCTCCGCCGGTGCGAAGGTTGTCCAGGTCGACGAGCCGGCCATCCGCGAGCTGCTGCCGCTGCGCGAGGCTGAGCAGCCGGCGTACCTGAAGTGGGCCGTGGGCTCCTTCCGCCTGGCTACCTCCGGGGTGGCCCCGAAGACTCAGATCCACACCCATATGTGCTACTCCGAGTTCAACGAGCTCATCGGTACGGTCGGCGACCTCGACGCGGATGTCACCTCCATCGAGGCTGCCCGCAACGGCATGCAGGTGCTCGCCGCCCTGCACGAGGCGGGCTACGACCTCGGTGTCGGCCCGGGCGTGTGGGATATCCATTCCCCGCGTGTCCCGAAGCAGGAGGAGGTCGACCAGCTGCTGGCCGATGCGCTGGCTAACGTCGCCCCAGAGCTACTGTGGGTCAACCCGGACTGTGGTCTGAAGACCCGTGGTTGGGAGGAGACCACCGCCAGCCTCGAGGTGCTGGTCGACGCCGCAAAGAAGGCGCGCGCCACCCTCTAAAACCCGCGCTCTAGACCCCGCGCTGGGTTAAGCATTCGGCCCCGCGCTGCAGGAGAAACTTCCTGCGGCGCGGGGCCGTTGCCATGCTCGAGGGAACGGGAGGCTAGCCGTTGAAGTAGGCGCTGACCTTGCCGGCGACCTTCTCCGGAGACACGAGCATCACGCCGTGGGCGTGGCCTGGCACCTGTACGGCCTCGCCGCCGAGGGCCTTCTGCATCTGCCAGATGGCGTCACCGGTGACGGCCGAATCATTCGTGAACCCTACGTGCAGGGGCTTGGTCTCCAGCTTCTCACCGTTGATTGGCGCACCCGGGTGCGGCAGTGGCCAGCCCGCGCACACCCGGCCCGAGCCGAGATTGCCCTCGATCGCGGAGATCGAATCACCGCCGGTGAGCTCGTCGATGAACAGCTGCGGCAGCATCTCGGGCTTGGTCGGCGTGGCGTTGTCGTTGCAGACGATCGAGCGTTCCACGGACCCCAGGGAGGTCATCTGCTCCAGCAGTCCCATAGTTTCTTCCTCGGAGAGTTCCTTGCCGGTCACGGGGTTGACCGGTCGGCCATTCGGCCCCACCTCCTGGCCTTCCATCTTCGGCTGCTTGCCGGTTCGGATGTACTCGGCGAGCTTCGGTCGCATCTCCGGGTTATACAGCACCCCGAAGTAGGTGAAGGTGAACAGCGGGGAAGCCAGCGTGGCCTGCTGCTTACCCTTGGCGAGCGTGGCCATGGCTGAGCCGAGTCGCCACGCGGGCGGCAGCGCCTGGTTCGCGGCAGGCAGCACGACGTTGGCGTGTTCCTTCAGCCCTGCTGGCAGGTCGCCGATCTCAGCCGGTGGCGGCGTCACCTGCGCGGGCACCCCGCTTTCCTTATCAATGACGGCTGACCAGCGCTGGTAGACCTGCAGCGGCGTGGTGCCCAGGTGGTACTCGTCGTCCCGGTCGGCGATCCACTGGAAGACATCGTGCAGCCCGTCGCGGCGCCAGGATTCGCGGTCGCGGCCGGTCTTGAACCAGAGGCTCTCCGGGCTCGCGGAGCTGTCGATGAGGGCCTTACCGGTGTGCTGCGGGAACATCGTGGCGTAGGTGCCCATGAGCACTCCGCCGTAGGACACACCGTAGAGGTTGAGTCGATCCTCCCCCAGCAGCTGGCGGGCCCGGTCGAGGTCTCGGGCGGTGTTTGCGGTGGTGACCTGCTGGGAGTAGCCGGGCTGCTCGAGGTCGCACAGGTCTCGGAAGAGACCGGCGGCGAGGGTCGGGATGACGCCGCTGGCGAGGTGCCCGTAACTGCAATTCAGTGTCTCCCCGTGGGCCAGGCCGCGGGGCTGGACTGCGATGAGGTCGTAGTGCTCCTGCACATCGGCGGGGAGCTTGACCCGCTGCCCGGTGAGCTTGTCTGGCGCGGCGTTGTCCGCGAACATTTCCAGCGCACTGCCGCCCGGGCCGCCCGGATTGCCAGCGATGACGCCGCGCTTCGTACCGGTCGCCGGGATCTTGCTCATCGTGAGCGTGATCTTCTGCCCATCCGGCTGCGAGTAGTCCATCGGCACCTGGAACTCCGCGCATTTCGCCCGCTTCGTGACGAAGACGTCCGCCGGGCAATCCCCCCAGGAAAGTTGCTGTGTGTCCGCGGCCGCCGCCGGGGCGACCAGGGCGCTGAGTAGTCCGAGGCCTCCCAGCATTCCTGCAATTTTGTGGCCTACTCGCACTAGGAACTGCTCCTCACCGTGTTGTTTCTCGTCCGTGTCATGCCTCAGCTGCGCCCTCGCCGTTGAACACGCGTTATTGCGTCTGAACGCGTTGCCCTTGGCTGCAAGCGACCTGATACTTCGCGGTGCAAAGTCTAACAACTGGCCCGGACATGCCAGACAGGAAGCCTCAAGGCCGCCCGGCCAGTAGCTCGCCGAAGCCCTCCAGCACCCCGGCGGCGTCCAGGCGCTCCAGCACTCGCGCATTCGGGGTGAGCTGCTGCCCAAATGCAGGTTGCGGGTCGAAGGCCAGGGTCGCACCCCGGGTGAGCTCGGAGTCGGCTTCCACGTCCACGTGAAACTCCCGGGCGGCACAGTCCACGCCCTCAAGCAGCACCATCGCGGCGGCAAGGTCGTGGATCTGAGCCTGGTAGCCGACCCCAACCTGCTCGTGGAATTCGAAGTAGAACTCAACCGCGGCGGTCAGCAGTTGGCCGAGCTGTGACATCGCCTGCGCACCCTCCCGGTCGCCAGGCATGTCCGCCTGCCGACCAGCCTGCTGCCCAGCGTCGAGGGAGCGAACCCAGCCGCGCAGCCGCTTTGGGGTGAGCAGCACCTGCTCGGTCATGTTCAGCGGAGCGATCACCGGCAAGGGCGCCTCCGTAGGCCAGTGCTGCAGGGCGTACTTCAGGGCGTGCGGATCCACCCAGGCGTTCCACTCAGCGACCGGGGTGGTGTTGCCGGGATACCCGAATGCCCCACCCATGATGACCACCTGACAACCCCGCAGCACCTCCGGGGCATGCTCCACTGCCCAGGCCAGGTTCGTCGCAGGCCCACACACCAGCAGGTGGGTGGGCTGGGCTTCTGCCCAGTGGGCCACCGCTGCCTCCGCGGTGCCATCCGCTGCGCTGCCGCCCGGCGCGGGAGATTCTTCGACCTGCCCTGGTGATCCCTCTGCTTGCGCCCGCCGGGCATCGCCGGCCTCTCCCAGCCAGTAACCCAGCCCCCGCGGCCCATGGGTCTCCGGCGTCGTCACCAGGGGCAGCACCCGCGGGTGTGCAGCACCAATCGTGATCTTCGGGATTGAAACATCCGAACCCCCACCGCATTGGACGCGGTGACGTCCTAAAGAAGAAGGTCCCCACTGATCCGCGGCGACGCGCAAGACTTCCGCGGAATTACGGGCGGCGTCATTGGCAGTGCAGTTGCCGGCACTGGTGGTCACCGAGAGGTCGATCCGGCCGGCTAGATGCAGTCGGTAGAGGTAGATCAGGGCCAGGGCATCGTCGATGCCGGTGTCCACGTCGGCAACGACCGTCAGGGAAGATGTGCTCACAGCTTCTCACGCTACCGATCACCCCGACCGCCGGGTACGGTACACCAAAGTTAATGGGAATACTTTTCTTTTACCCGGCGCGCTGTTGACCGCCCGCGCGCCACTTTTAGTGAGGGATAGCCCGTGGCCAAGCACCATAAGAAGACTACACCGCGGTGGAGCACACCCCAGTGGGTGCTGGCCATCGGACTGGCGGCATTCGCCATCGCCACCCTCGCCGCCCTCGTCGTGCAGTGGCCACACAGCGACGAGGAGCCCAAGGTCACCCCGGCGTACCAGAATTCCGGCTATGCGGGACCGCTGACCAGCGGCGAGGTGCTCTTCACCCGCGCCGCGAAGTGCGGAGCCACTGAGATCGGGGTGACCAGCGAAGCCATCCCGGAGGATAAGAACCCCTTCGCGGAGAAGCACTGCACGCAGGTCATCGTCCGACTCACCGACGGTGCCGACGAGGGCAAATACACCGCGCTAGAGTCCCGCCACATGCCCGGCGAACCGGAGCTGCATGAGGGCGATAGCATCAAACTAATCCACAGCCACGGCACCTATGCCTTCCAGGATTACGACCGCACGGGCCCGCTGTGGGCGTGGGTGCTGGCCACGATCGTGCTGATCATCGCGGTCGGTCGCTGGCGCGGGCTACGGGCACTCGTGGGACTGGCGATCACGATGGTGATGATCCTCGTCTTCCTGCTGCCCGCTTTGCTGCGGGGAGGGTCCCCGCTGTGGTTGGCAGTGACGACGGCGGCGACCGTCATCCTCCTCGTCGTCTTCCTGGTTCACGGGGTGAACTGGAAATCCGCGGCCGCGATGGGTGGCTCCCTGGTGGCGGTGGCCATCGCCACGGCGCTATCGGGGCTGGCCATCGACTCCACCTCCCTGCGGGGATTGGGGGATGAATCGAATCTGCAGATCCTGCTCTACCTGCCGGAGCTGGACATCACCGGGCTGATGCTGGCCGGGATGATCATCGGCGCGCTGGGCGTACTCAACGACGCCACGATCGCGCAGGCCTCCACGATCACGGAACTCAAGCGTGCCGAGCCGGATGCCTCCCCCTGGCAGCTCTTCCGCAACGCCATGCGGGTCGGCGAGGACCACATCGCCTCGATGGTCTACACCCTGGTGCTGGGGTACGCGGGTGTGGCGATCCCCATGATGCTGCTGCTGAGCATTTCCGGCCGACCGATCGAGCAGGTTCTTACTTCGGACGTGATGGCCACCGAGCTGCTGCGCTCCGTCACGGGCGCGATCGCATTGCTGCTCGCGATTCCGCTGACCACCGCCATCGCGGCCGTGACCGCGGACCCAAACAGCAGGGATTCAGGGCACGCGCATATCCACAGCCATTAGGATTAAATTCATGACGAATAACCCGGTATCCAATGCTGCAATTTTGAAGCCTCTGCCGCTACCGGAGCTAGAGGACACCCTGGGTCGGTTGCGGCATGTGGTCAGTGCCGTGGCCAGCAACGATCAGCTGGCCCACACCGACGAAGCCATCGCTGATTTCAAGCAGCAGGAGGGCCCGCGGCTGCAGGCTCAGCTGCAGGAATTCGCTGAGGAGAAGGAGGCCGAAAACTCCAGCTGGCTGGCCGAGCAGTGGTTGGATGATTACCTCGACGTCCGCACCTCCCTCCCGGTGACCACGAACGTTGGTTTCCAGGCACGTATCGACGTCGCCGGTGAAGGTTTGGATCGGGTTGCTCGCGTCATCCGTCGCATTGCAGAGGTGCACCTGATGCAGGCGCGCGGCCAGATGCCTGAGGAGCGCGACTTCCGCGATAACCCGCTGAGCTCGACGCAGTGGCGTTGCTTCAACGGTGGCCTGCGCCACCCGAATGTGGATCGCGACGAGATCCTGCGCTGCACCAAGGGGGCGCGCAGCCGCCGGATCGGTGTTCTTCACGAGGGACGCATGTGGAATGTCCCCATTTCGGATGGCAGCGGGCACGCCCTGTCCATCTCCACGATTCGTGCCGCGCTCGGCAAGATCGTCGATGCACCAGCCCCGGAGGCCGAGGAGGGCAGCGACGCGGCGCTCGCCGCGCGCCCGGGTTTTGCGGACATGAGCTACCTGGGCTCGGGCCTGCTGGCGGAGCCCTTCAACGAGATGGTCCGTGACCGGGACAATGCCGAGACCTATGACCAGCTGCGCGACCAGCTCTTCCACGTCTCTCTCGATTCGACCCGCGGCTCCGAGGAGGAGCTGCTGCGCCGCGCTGCGTTTAGCACCGGACTGGTCTGGGTCTACAAGCCGATCACCTACGTGATCAGCACGGTTCAGAACTTCCAAGCCATGCACGTGGAGCATTCCACGGTGGACGGCGCGACCCTGGTCACGGCGCTGCGGCGCATCCAGGAGGTCAAGGTCAAGGACGAGGCCCCGGGTTCGCCGGCACTGGCCCGCCCCGAGGAGCTAACCTGGGCCCGGGTGCCTGAAGAGCTGGCGAGCGTGGGGACCCCAGGTGGGGCAAGCGTTGGTGCGGAGCCGGAGCTGCGCATCGTGGATGCCCCTCGCCTGCCGCAGGATGAGATTCCGTTCAAGTTCAGCGCCGACGCGATGAGCCAGCTCATCCTCACCCTGGCGCAGGAGCTGACGTTTGGCCGCACCCGCGGGGTCTACGAGGCCGTGGACATGCGGGACTACAAGGCCGGGCGTACGGAGTGCCTGCGCGCCGCGACACCGGAGGCCGTTGCCTTCGCTAAGGACCTGATCAAGGCGGAGGACGCGGAGTCCGCTGCGGAGGATGCAGAGCTTCGCGAGAAGCTGGACGCGGTGCTGGCCGCCCACCGCGCATGGGTGAAGAGCTGCAAGGCAGGCGCGGGCATCGATCGCCACCTGTGGGCACTGAACTTCACCGCCCGGAAGTCCGAAGAGGGTACGGACGGCATCACCCTACTCAAGGACGAAGGGGTAGCGCTCGCGCTGCGGGACTTCCTCTCCACGACGTCGGTGGGTTCGGCGGATCAGCTGATTCGCTATGCCTTCGCGCCGACCGTCGCCGAGGGCTTCGGTGTGAACTACACGCCGAATCAGGATCACATCGAGTACCTCGTGAGCTACAGCGAAAGCGCGGAGGACCCACAGTGGTTCCTGGAGAACCTCGTGACCGCTGGCCAGCTGCTCGTGGACTACCTGGCTGCACTGAAGAAATAGCTTCCTCAATAGGGCCGCTGCGGATGATCCGCGGCGGCCTTTATCTTGCACGCCAGCTTACTAATCCCCCTTAGCTCCTATTTCACAAGCAACATTCGAATTGCCTTGGCTTGTACCACATTGATGAATAGCGATAAAGATCAATCGGAATAATCGGCGAGAAGCAAGGCCATCCCCCAGTGAACTGGTGATGAGACGAGGGACCTGGCCGCCACGGGCAGGGGTAGAAGAAGCTTTCCACCAATGCCCACGTCGACGTAGCCTAACGTTGTCAGGAGCGTGGCGCGGAATCGGATTAGAAACAATTGCACCTTTACAGGCAAGCTCAAGAACGAATGCCAGGGTGCGGGTTGTTGATCCCGTCGCCCAGCTCTCCCCACCGGTCACCGTGAAAACGCGACAGTGGGACGGAACGCCGCCCTCAGCCGGCTTTAAGCTTCAAGAACGTCCAGCCTCACTTGCGGAAGTACTAGTTAGAGCAGCCGCCGGGCGAGCTGCGTCTAGAGCAAACAATGCTCTTTGCAATTCAAGTTCCGGCTGCTAGCAACGGATTCACAGAGGACTCCACGCCAATGCCGGGGCATTTTGCCCCGGCATTGTGCCATGCTGGACAAGTTCCATCACCCACTCAGTTGAAGAACGAGGTCCGCGTTAAACGTGCGCAAAACACAGTTCCCCTTCCTCCTCGCTGCCGTAACACTCGGGCTCGCCGGATGTGCTTCCAGCGGCGATCCGTCAACTGACACTGCGACGAGCGCCGTCGAATCCCACAGCGAGGAAAACTCCCAGATGACCCCTGCGGACATCCTCGCCCCGTATTCCTTGGAGGATCGCAACGTCGACGATGTGGTCGATGCTCTGGATCAGATGCCGGTGAATGAACGGCCGGAGGACCTCATAGCTTCCGTACGCATCAATCAGCTGGAGCTGAGCACCAACGAGGGCAACGCCGCTATGGATATGCCCGAAGACAAGACGTACGTGTCCTTCGCGCCCTACGTTGATAGCACTCACCCCTGCACGTTCCACAGCCTGACAACGTGCCAGGGGGAAATGCGTAACGCCCCGATCCACATCAAAATTACGGAATCAGGCTCGAATCGAGTACTGGCCGACGAGCGCGTAAAGACCTTCGATAATGGTTTCTACGGCGTATGGCTGCCGCGCGATATCGAAGGCAAGATTGAGGTCACCCACGAGGGCAAAACCGGCAGCGCCGATTTTTCTACCAAGGCCGATGGCGCTACGTGTGTCACTGATCTCAAGCTGAGCTAACTAGAGCAGCCGCCGGGCGAGCTGCGTGGCCTCATCCGGGGTCAGCACCGCACCGGCGGCTCCCCCCATGGCGGGCTGCGTCGATTCATCGGCGCTGACCCGCCATTTTTGCTGCCCGGAATCGGTGCCTGTGGCGGGCGAATCCACGGCATCGGTGACGCCGTCGGTGACGGTCGCGGCGTCCGTGCCGTCCGTGGCGTCGAAGGCCACGTAGACGTGGGTTTCCACCGCGTGCTGCACCTGGATCCACTCCAGGCCGGCCGCCAGCGGCGCCTGAAGCGCGGCCGCCAGCAGCTGGTGCAGCTCCTCGCCGTCCCCCACCCGGTGGGCGAAGCCATTGGAGGCGGCGAAGACCCAGTCGGTTTCCCGGCTGGGCGCGCTGCCGAGCCCCTCGCCTGGCTCGCGTTCCCCGTTAGTCCTTGAGGATGTCATTGATCACGATGGTCTGATCGCGACCCGGGCCCACGCCGATGTAGGACATGCGGCAGCCGGAGAGCTCCTCCAGGCGCTTGACGTAGTCCTGTGCCTTCTCCGGCAGCTCCTCGAAGGTGCGGCAACCGGTGATGTCCTCGTCCCACGCCGGCATCGTCTCGTAGATCGGGGTGGCGTGGTGGAACTCGGTCTGGGTCATCGGCATCTCGTCGTGACGCACGCCGTCGACGTCGTAGGCCACGCAGATTGGGATCTCACCGATGCCGGTCAGGACGTCCAGCTTCGTCAGGAAGTAGTCCGTGAAGCCGTTGACGCGGGAGGCATAGCGCGCGATGACGGAGTCGTACCAGCCGCATCGGCGCGGGCGGCCGGTGTTCACTCCGACCTCGCCGCCGGTGGTCTGCAGGTACTCGCCCCACTTGTCGAAGAGCTCCGTCGGGAACGGGCCAGCACCAACGCGGGTGGTGTAGGCCTTGATGATGCCCAGAGAGCTGGTGATGCGTGTTGGACCCACGCCCGAGCCCACGCAGGCGCCACCGGTGGTCGGGTTGGAGGAAGTGACGAACGGGTAGGTGCCGTGGTCCACGTCCAGCATGGTGGCCTGGCCGCCCTCCATCAGCACGCGCTCGCCGCGGTCCAGGGCCTCGTTGAGGACCTTCGAGGAGTCGATGAGCATCGGTGCCAGGCGGTCCGCGTAGGACAGGAAGTACTGCACGACCTCCTCCGGATCAATCGCGCGGCGGTTGTACATCTTCACCAGCATCTGGTTCTTCTTATCCAGCGCGGATTCGATCTTCTGGCGCAGGATGGACTCGTCCAGCAGGTCCTGGGCGCGGATGCCGACGCGGCCGACCTTGTCCTGGTAGGTCGGGCCAATGCCACGGCCGGTGGTGCCGATGGCGCGCTTGCCGAGGAAGCGCTCGGAGACGCGGTCGATCGCCACGTGGTACGGGGCGACGAGCTGAGCGTTGGCGGAGACGCGCAGGTGGGAGGTGTCCGCACCGCGTGCCTCCAGGCCGTCGATCTCCTCGAACAGGGCCTCCAGGTTCACCACGCAGCCATTGCCAATGATGGAGGTCGCATTGTCGGAGAGGATGCCGGCTGGCAGGAGCTTCAGCTCATACTTTTCCCCTCCCACGACGACGGTGTGGCCGGCGTTGTTACCGCCGTTGGGCTTCACGACGTAATCGACCTGGCCACCCAGGATGTCCGTCGCCTTACCCTTGCCCTCATCGCCCCACTGGGCACCGACAACGATGATTGCTGCCATTTGACTTCTCTTGTCCTCGCTTATTGGGGGTAGTCCAACTCACACATCATACTACGAAGTCGCAGCGCGGCTCTTCTTCAGCGCGATGATCGGTGGGATCAGCATCACCAGCCCGGCGATGAGGGCGACTCCGCCAAAGAGCCACACCAGCCCCGCGATGATCGCGATGGGCGCGAGAATGGCCGCCGCGATCTCGAAGGGGGCGAAGCCCACGTACGCCATACCAAACTCCTCGAGGGTGCCAGAACGCATCTCCGGGTCGACGATCTTCAGCACCGCAATACCCGTGGCCACCGAAGCGGTCGCCCAGCCCCAGCTAAACACGGCGCGCTCGAACCAGCCGTGGTCGAAGGTGCGGGGCGCAACGTAGAAGAAGAGGAACAGGCAATAGGCCAGCCCCACCAGAAACAGGATGATCAGCGGGAGGATGTAGCTCGCGACCACCGCCGGGACGATGGACGCGATACCCACCGCGACCAGGAAGTCCGTCGACGCACCGGAGACCGAGCCCATCAGCTTCGTGTCCAGGTAGTGCGGGGCCTTGAGCAGGTGGAGCGCGCCCACCCCGGCCAAGCCAACGAGGAAGGCCATCGCGAACAACGGGAAGCTCAAGGCCGGGAAGGTCTCGTTGAGCCAGTTGGTCAGGATATTCGCCAGGAAGATCGTCACGGTCAGCACCGCGATGTGCAACGCGATCGGCTCGATCGAGGACGGGCTCGTGGTCGCCCGCCCCACGCTCGGGCGCTGGCCAGGCAGGGAAATAATGCCGGTGCGCATCTCCTCCGGCAGCTGGTCCAGGCGGGGCAGCTCATTGGTGTGGCCCCGCTTCGAGCCCCACCGGGCGAAGATCACACCACCAATGATCGCGGAGAACATGCCCACCGCAGCGGCGGTGAATCCCAGGCTCGTGGCCTCAGTCATGCCCGCGGAGTCCAGCGCACCACCAACCGCGGCCGCGACACCGAAACCACCGACGAAGCCGACGGGCAGCATGATGCCGAACCAGTCTGGCGTCCCAAACAGCGGGGCGAACAGCAGCACACCCAGCAGCGCGAAGAAGCCCCACTGCCCCAGGTACATGCCCACGGAGTAGGACCACATCGTGCGCGCACCCTGGCGCACCTTGGCGTCGAAATTCATCGTGAACGGCAGCGCACCGAAGACGACGGCGATGAGGATGGTCGCATAGTCCCCGAAGTGCTCGCTGAACTGGATCAGCCCCAGGGCGTTGGGCCCCAGCAGCAGGCCCAGCAGACCCGCTGTGATCGGGGCGGGGATCAGGAGTTTCTGGAACCAGGGGATGAAGCGCCGCATGAGGTTGCCCACGATGAGCAGCACCGAAATCCAGCCGATATCCATCACGACGTCGAAGGGTGTGAAGCCATCCACGTGAATAAATCACCTTTCTTCTCGTACGGGTTCTCACGGGCGGCTGTCATCGCGTTTGGCTCACTCTCGCGGTGGTGGCCACCCGGGTTAAGCTAAACGCCATGATAGTCGTGTTGCTCACCCCAGAATCCAACTTCACGGAACAGGACGTCCGCGCTGCCGTCGGCGAGGGCTCGGAGAATCTGGAGTTTCACGAGGTCTCCACGATCCCGACCCGCCGCGAGCTGAAGGTTCTGAACCCGCTGCCGAGCCTGGTTACCGAGCCCACCCCCACGCTCGACGAGATCGCGGCCCAACCGGACGTGCCCCACCAGGGCGAGCCACAGCCCGCCCCGCACGTGACCAGCGAGCCGGTGCGGGTGGTCGTCATCGGTGAGGACGCCGCCGTGGCCGCCGTGGCCTCCAAGCTCATGCGCATTGACGCGCTGTGGGCCCAGCTGGCCTTCGTCCCCACCGGCGGGGAGAGCGCCATCGCACATAGCTGGGGGCTGCCCGAGGAGCCTGGCGCAGCGCTGGAGTTCGCGCTCACCGCCCCGCCGGCCCCCACGCCCGTCATTCGCGACGACCACTCCATCGTGGTGTTGGGTAGCGCGGAGCTGACCGGGCCGGAGGGCGGGGAGCTTTTCGGGGAGGTCATCGTGGACTCCGACACGCTCTACCACCACGACCGCGGGGCACGCGGGGACTTCACCCATGGGGTGCGGCTGGTGCCGACCCCGGCCGCGCCGGGGATCGCCGCCGTGCAGCTGCCGAGCCCGGAGCAGGTCAAGCGCCTGGAAAAGGCCCGCTCGGGTGGCTGGTGGGCGAGGTTTACAGCGGGCTTCCGGCCGCCGGCCGAGCCCACGATCTTGAAGGGCCGGGCGCTGCAGGCCGGCGCCCGGGAGATGACGGTCACCCGCGATACGGTCACGCACCCGCGGCCGCTGAAGGCCGTGACCTTCTATCGGCACCTGCGGGACGGGCAGTTCATCCGCCGCTAGCGGCGTTGGCGATCAGTCCTCGTCGAAGTCCGGCCCCTCGCCCCAGACCTCCGGCGGGTGCCACGGGTTCTTCACTGTCGGCGCCAGGGAGGCCATCGCGGAGGGGCGGGAATAGCCGCAGACCATCAGCGCATCCACGATCGCGGAGCGCACCTGCGCCACGATCACCAGACCTGAGAGCCCCTGGTCTGGAATGATCTCCGGCTTGGCTTCCGAAGCGAGTTTTTGCAGCGCGCGGATCACTTCCGGGATCTCCACCAGCTCCTGGCGGCTGCCACGGGTGCCGCCCATCGTGTACAGCGCGCCCAGGTGGCCGAGTGCGTCAGAGAGGTCACGGACGACTTCCACGAGCTCCTCCGATACCGGCTCGCCGTCCTCCACCATGATCTCGGCCCGGCGGGCGAGCACCCGGATGTTGCGGACCAGGTTATCCACCGGCAGAAGTGCCCGCTGCATGGAGCGGGAGTGGCGCCGGGCGGACCAGTAGAGCGGGGAGATGGTCACGATCTCGTCGCCACCCTTAGACTCCGCCATCAGAGAGTTCACCGTCGACTGGGTGCCGCGCGCGGTCTCCAGCGCCTCGGCCAGGGCATCGCCGTCGCCGAGCTCCATCGCTGCCGCGACCTCATCGAGCACGAGCGCGGACTTGGAGATCAGGGAGGACAAGTCACGGCGGGCGGCACGCAGCGGAGAGCGGGGAACGATCGCCATGACGAGCATGCCGATCACCCCGCCGATCAGGGCGTCGACCATGCGGTCGGCAGAACCCCCGGAGCCGGGCGGCAGCAAGGTGGCGATCAGCACCCCGGTGTTCGCCGCCTGCATCGCGACCATCGGGCTGCGGTCAACGAAGCTAGCGATGACGATGCCGGTGAAGACCACCACGGCGATCTGCCAATAACCAGCACCGATTTCTCGGATCACGAGGTCGCCGATCCCCACGCCGAGGCTAACCCCGAGCACCAGTTCGAAGGCGCGACGCAGGCGCTTGCCACCGCTGACCCCCAGGGTGATGATGCCCGCCATCGGCGCGAAGAACGGGTTGTGGTGGCCGAAAAGCTCGATCGCGATGAAGTACGCCAGCGCGGCGGCGAGCGCGCACTGGAAGGCGAAGATGATGGAGACCTGCACGCGCGCTAGGCGCTGCTTCGGTGCAATGTCTCGGATGCTGCGCGCGGCGGCCGCAATACCCGGCCGGCGGCGGATCAGGGCACGCAGCCGGGCCCGCGCGGGGCGGGACTTGGCCTCCTCTTTATCGAGGATTTCGCCCAGGTCCTCCCCCAGCGGGATATCTTTCGGCCGATGCGTGCTCATGCCCTTCAGTGTGCCACGTCCGCCTGTGGCCTCGGGCACGAAGGGCTGAGAGCCAGATGGCCAGCCTTTACAGCTTGTCGACGTCCTCGAGGTTCATCGCCGGCACGGCCGCGGGGTCGCAGTCGTTGAGCAGGTTGAGGCAGCGGATGACCTCATCGTCCTCGTTGATACGCTTCGCGGCGACGACGAGCGCGCCGATCGCGCGGAGCACACCCTGGTTGGGGACGTGATCCCACGGCACCGGGCCGGTGCCCCGCCAGCCGTTGCCGCGCAGCGCATCCAGGCCCCGGTGGTAGCCGGTGCGGGCGCAGGCGTAGGCGGTGACCGGCTCGTCGGCCTCGATCAGGCGGAAGGCCAGCGCGGCCCACGCCCCGGAGTCCTTCGGGTTGGCCTTCGCGATCTTCGCCAGCGATTCCAGGTCCGCGCCCGCGTCATCGGCGGTGACGGCGCTGGTCAGTTCCTCCGGCAGGCGAACCTCAGGGTGCTCGGCACCGAAGAGATCACGACCGGTACGCAGTTGTTCAGCCATTGGTTCTTCCTCCTGATCAGTTATTACTTCGGCGCGGGAGCATTCACTGCCCGCGCCAGCTGAAGCGGGGTTTACTTGCCCAGCGTGTTGCCTGCGGAGCGCAGGTCCTGGCAGGCCTCGACGATGCGCTCGGACATCGCCTGCTCGGCCTTGCGCAGGTAGGAGCGCGGGTCGAAGACCTTCTTGTTACCGACCTCGCCGTCGATCTTGAACACGCCGTCGTAGTTTTCAAACATGTGGCGGGCAACCGGGTTGGTGAAGGAGTACTGCGTGTCGGTGTCGATGTTCATCTTGATGACGCCGTAGCGCAGGGACTCCTCGATCTTCTCCTTCTCGGAGCCGGAGCCGCCGTGGAAGACGAAGTCGAATGGGTTGGTGCCCTCAGCCAGGCCCAGCTTCTTCTCCGCGACCTTCTGGCCCATGTCCAGGACCTCTGGGCGCAGCTTCACGTTGCCCGGCTTGTAGATGCCGTGGACGTTGCCGAAGGTTGCGGCCAGCAGGTAGCGGCCCTTCTCCCCCAGGCCGAGGACGTCGATGGTCTTCTCGAAGTCCTCTTCGGTGGTGTAGAGGTTTGCGTTCGGGTCGGCGGAAACCCCGTCTTCCTCGCCACCGACGACGCCGATCTCGACCTCGAGGATGATGTTTGCGGCGACGGACTTGTCGAGCAGGTCCTTGGCGATCTGCAGGTTCTCATCGATCGGGGTGGCGGAGCCGTCCCACATGTGGGACTGGAACAGCGGGTTCTCACCGGCTTCGACGCGCTTGCGGGAGATCTCCAGCAGCGGCAGGACGAAGGTATCCAGCTTCTCCTTCTGGCAGTGGTCGGTGTGCAGCGCGACATTCACGCCATAGTGCTTCGCAGCCTCGTGGGTGAATGCCGCGAGCGCTTCGGCGCCCGCCACCATGTTCTTCACATTCAGGCCGGAACCGAACTCCGCGCCACCGATGGAAAACTGGATGATGCCGTCGGACTCGGCATCCGCGAAGCCCTTCAGGGCTGCGTTGATGGTCTCGGAGGAGGTGCAGTTAATCGCTGGGTAAGCGAAGCCACCCTCCTTGGCCTTGTCCAGCATGTCGCGGTAGACGTCCGGGGTTGCAATTGCCATTGATGCCTCCTAAGTGCCGCTTCGGGGCAGCGTGGGCCACCCGCTCAGCATGATTTACTCACCTGAATTATGCCTGCACTTCATTCTACGCGTCGGCAGCCCCGCCGGTCCCCGCCCGTTTGAGGGGGCACGCAGCAAAGTCGCGTGGCAAGGAACCCCCTACGACCAGGGATTCTCTAAAAGCTGGGGCGCTAGTTACGCTGCTCGTGCTGGGCAGCCTCCAGCGCCGTGATGCGCGCGGCAGCCTCCATCAGCTTCCATCCGGAAAGCTGCACAGAAAGGTCCCGTTCCGCGATGTCGGAACTAGCCACCGCCCCGGCGATCGTCGCACCAACCAGGCCACCGGAATGCGGCAACGTCGCGTCCCGATCCCACCGGGAGGGGAAGACAGGCAGCCCGTCCACTTCCAGACGGAAGCGCCAGGCGGACTCGGCGGACTGCAGGACGATTCTGCGCGCCTGGGAGCGGGCCTTGCGGGTCCGTGGTCCCAGCTCCGGCAACTTCTCCACCGCGAGCGCGAGGTAGCGGACCAGAATGCCGTTGAACAGGCCGCCGTCACCGCCGGCGGTGGAGGCGTTGATGACGTCATTGGAGTTGGTCAGGTGCTCGGAGATCGCGTCGATGAGGCCGCAGGCGCGGTAAATATAATCCATCCCGACCTCCGAGACCTCGCCCTCCCCGACGCTGGCCTGCTCGCGCTCGGCGACGGCCAGCTCGACACAAGCCCCGAGGGCAACGCCCTGGCAGTAGCTGTGAATCGTTGGTTCGGGGACGGGGCCGTTCATGCGCATCCACAGCCCGTCCATGACCAGGCCGTCCTCGTTGAGCATGTTCTCCCAGATCCAGTCGACCAGCTGACGAGCTAGATCGAGGCGCCCGGTGCGGGCGGCCATGATCGCGACCGGCCCGTTCGTGGGGACGTTGTAGAAGGTCTCGTTGCTGCGCCACGGCAGCACGCCCGTGAGCGAGTCCACGCCCTCCAGGATGTTCTCCTCCAGGTCCTTGCGGGCGGAGACGCGCTTGACCTTGGTGTACTGCTCCGCACGCCACATGGCCAGCGCGAGCCAGGCCTTGTCGTCGTAGTAGTTATTCCGCGTCAGGGGCGCGAGGTTGCGCAGCCGCATGCCACGCAGCGTGGCCCGCAGTTCACGTTGGCGGGCCTTGGATGGGCGGCGGCGCGTGGCGTCCACCTGGCAGTCCACGTAGTGGGCCTGCCACCAGTAGTGCCAGCGGTAAAAGGCCTTGTCCCGGGCCAGGGGTGGCCAGGCGATCACGGCAAGATTGGTCCGCGGCACACCCCATACTTTCGAGGCGTGGCGGTCCGTGATTGCTTGCTGGGCCAGATCGGCCCGGTGATCCCAACGTTCGTGCACGCCTTTAAGTCTGCCCAATCCGGGCGATTTTCGCGAAGTTTTGCAGCTTTTACCAGGCCTGGGAGAGGTCCGCGTGCTGCCGGATCCAGGCGTGCATCGCGATCCCCGCCGCCACGCCCGCGTTGATCGAGCGAGTGGATCCGAACTGCGCGATGGAGACGGTCATCCGCGCCCCGCGCTGCGCCTCCTCAGTCACGCCGGGCCCTTCCTGGCCAAACAGCAGGAGGCAGCGGCGCGGCAGCTCGGCAGTTTCCAGGGGCACGGAGCCGGGAGTATTGTCCACGGCGACGACCGCCAGGTCCCGCTCCGCCGCATAGTCCAGTACCTCGGCGACGGTCTTGTGGTGCTCGAGGTGCTGGTAGCGATCGGTGACCATCGCTCCCCGTCGGTTCCAGCGCTTGCGCCCGACGATGTGGACCGTATCCACCGCGAAGGCGTTGGCGGTCCGGACGACGGTGCCGATGTTGGCGTCGTTCTCGAAGTTCTCGATGGCGATGTGCAATTCGTGTCGGCGGGAGTCGATGTCCGCAACGATGGCGTCCATCTTCCAGTAGCGGTAGGCGTCGACGACGTTGCGACGGTCACCGTGTGCGAGCAGTTCCGGGTCGAAGTGTTCTTCCGTGGGCAGCGGCACCCCGGGGTATTCCTGCTCCCAGGGGCCGACGCCGACGCGGGATGCGAACCACTCGGTCGGCCCCTTTCCGGAGGGGCCGTTGGGTTGCGGTTGCTGGGCCGGCTGATGGCCTGGCTGCGTGATGTCCGGCTTGTCTTCGTGGCTCACTACGCGGTCTTTTCTTTCTTCTGACGCAGGGCGCCATTGATGCCGTCGACGAGCAGCAGCTGCGCGATGACGTAGGTCGCCATGACCGCGCCGTCGGTGAGCGCGTCGATGATCTTGAGAGCCGTGGGCGCGGTGGGGCGCTGCGCGTGCTTCAACAGGGTGAGGCGGTTGAGGATCAGGGCGTCGGAGAGCAGGAAGAGCGTTCCGCCGAGGGCATGGCCGTAGTCCTCGGGGGTTGCCTCTGGGGTGTCGCGAAGGATGGCCGAATCCTGGGCCAGCACATTGGTAGCCCCCAGGAGCGAGCCGTAGCCGCCCGCTGCGGGCAGGGCTTGTGGCAGCTTCCAGCTGGCCAGCCCCAGCCCCGTCGCCAGTACCGGCAGGTGGGCCGCGGCGACCGTTGGGGAAGGCCGGGCGCCCCGCTTGGCGAGCAGCCAGATATAGGCCAGCTGGTTGGCGCTGAACCACGCTGCACCCCGGTTGAGGTTTGTGGCGCGTTCGGCCGGTTCCGGGCTGCGGGACTGGGTATTCATCAGCGTGATATCCCCCAGCCAGCCGCCCACGAGACCAGCCAGGAGAAGCGCCTGCCCCGCGTTGGGGGTTCGGATATTGCGCCAGGAGCGCGGGTTATCTGCGGTGGCGCCGGGCGCGAGGACGGTGCTCGCGAGCAAGGGCATGAGCGTTGGCTTCACTGCTCGCGTGATGCGGTCCGAGCGCGTCGCCGCGGCAGCGACGGAGACGGCCCCGGCGGCCAGGTAGGCGATGCGCCCCGGGTGTGGGTGGCGTGCGGCGGTGCGCAGGGCGTGGGCGCCTTCGGCAGCTCGCTCCAGCACGTGGCTGAAAAGTCGGTTCTTTATCAGGGTGCTGCGCATCGGGGTCTCCTTGTGGTTTCTCGGGGCGGCCATCGTGCCACCGCGGCGGTGGACAGGCCTAGTTCAGGCCGAGGTCAGCCAGGCCGAGCAGCGGGCGGTATTCCAGGCCCTCCGCCTCGATGACGTCGCGGGCACCGGTGTCGCGGTCCACGACCGTCGCCACGCCGACAACGTTCGCCCCGGCTTCCCGGGCGGCAGCCACTGCGGTGAGTGGGGAGTTGCCCGTGGTCGTGGTGTCCTCGACGATGAGCACGTTCTTGCCGGTGATATCCGGGCCTTCGATGCGGCGCTGCATGCCGTGCTTCTTGGCTTCCTTGCGAACGACGAAGGAATCGACCCCCTCGCCGGCGTGCATGATCGCGGTGGCGACCGGGTCGGCGCCGAGGGTCAGCCCGCCGACGTTGGTGTACTCCCAGTCGCTGGTCAGCTGGCGCAGGAGCTGGCCGATGAGCTTGGAGGCCTCCGCGTGCAGGGTGGCGCGGCGCAGGTCGACGTAGTAGTCGGCCTCCTTGCCGGAGGAGAGGGTGACTTTGCCGTGGACGACGGCGAGCTCCTTGACGAGCTCAGCGAGTCGCGCAGCGGCGACGCGGTCGACGGAGGGGGTTTCCTGGGCCATGGGACGCGTTCCTTCCGAAGGAGGGGATCAAAGCTTTGCTGCTCTTTAAGTTACCGCAGGAAAAACAAAACCCACCCAGTGGGCCTCGCGTTCAGCGAGGGCCATTGGGTGGGTTGCCGCGTGGAAGGGTCAGACCACGCTAGCTTTTCGTGGTCACACTTCCGTATGAAGCGGAGTCACAGTCTTCTTTTAGCCCCGGAGGGGCTTGTTTAGTCCCGAATGGGTTCGGCCTCATCTGGTGAGTGTCCCGGAGCGAGGCCTTCTCGGACGAGTTCGTCTTCGATTGTGTCCTCCGGGTTACCGACATCGCCTGTCTTTTGTTTCTTTCCTAGCCACTTATCGAAGATCGCCGAGAGCATTGGTACGACGATCACCTGCAGGTTCAGCAGGATGGCCGCGATGCCGGCGCCAACGTAGAAGATCGAGTAGTTCCAGGCAGTGAAGTCAACACCCAGGAACAGACCTGCGACGCGGGACATGATGATGCCAGCCTTCGGCAGGGAGCCCTTGCGCTTAATCTCCCAGAAGCCGAATGGCACGAAATCTTTTTCTGCGTACGCCTTTCGAAAATTAAGGCGCAGATAGCACGTGGTTACTCGCGCACCCGGGTCTGAAGATAACTGGCTACCTAGGGATGCTAACGCCCGTCCGAATGCCCGCCCCCACCGTCATCCGGATCAACGATTTCCGCTTCCACCAGCTCAATCTCCGCCTCAACCGGCTCAATCGGGGACGGTAACGCATGACGCGCATCCGGGGCGCGGTGGCGTCCGCTACGGCGGCGCTGCCCCCGTCGCTCTGCAGCGGTAGCGGACAATTCGTCGCTAAAGATCGTGGGCGCCCTCTCAATATCTGCACGAATAACCTGCGGGCGCTGGCCGACTGATGCAGAAATATGGTCTGGATCCTCGCCAATGAGGGGAATATTCTCCGAATCCATTTCGAACACCGAGCCATCGAAATCATCAGTCAGGTTCGCCTCACGCTCCCGATCGAAACGGCGAGGGAATTCCACCGGATTAGCCGGACGCTCGATATGCGGACGATCGGAGAAAGTTGATTCATCACTTTCTTGGCCGGCATAAACCTCCGCGGCGTCCGATTCCGAGCTCGGCGGCACGGCAGCCTCCCCTGGTTCCCCCGCCTCCACGGGCGCGGCGGAGGTCTGCCCCACCGGACGCAGGTAACCCGGCCACGACCTCCTCTCCCCCACCGGCTCCTCGTTACGCTCGTCGCGCTCCCGGCCGGCCTTATCCTGCAACTCCCCCTCACCCTGCTGGCGGTCAGCGGATTCCGCCCCGGCAGGAGTGAGCGAGACCGTTGAGCCCGGCAACGCCCGCGTCTGGTCCGCGTTCTCCAGTTCCAGGACCACGCTCATCGTGCGTGGTGGAAGAACCATCGCCGCATGTGCGAGGGAGAGCAGCTCCGGCAGGATCTGTAGCCAGATGCTGAAATCCAGCTTCCGGCTAATGCTCAAGACAACCCAGTCGCCGCCCCAGATCACATCGGAGGCGACCTGGCTCAATGCCGCGAGGCTGTCCTCTACCCGGACATCCAGCATCCGGTCGAGTGCTCGCACGTCGGAGGTATAGGCGGCATAAGGCGGCTGATCCAGCAGCTCGGAGCGGCGCAGCCCCTCTGTCACCCCCTGCTCGCGGGAATAGTGCACCGTCACCGGGGACGTGGCCGCCCGGCGCATCGCCATGAGCGTACCCTCGCCCAGGTCTGCCACGTGGTACTCGTGCCCCTCCCAGAAACCGCTGACCACGTCCTTGGCCAGGGCCCGCACGGGGGAAACATTCACCGAGTGCAACGCGGCAATCGGCCATTCCTGCGGCAGTTCGAGGTCCTCGCGGGTGTACTCCGCCCCGTTCGCGGCAGCCCACTGGCGGCGCCGGCGGCGGATCGAGGCGAACAACCCGCCCTGGGCAGTCGCGGCGGCCACCATATCTGGCCCCTCCTCGGAGGCCTGGTCGACCTCCGGGGCCAGCTCTGGCTCAGCCTTTGGCTGGGCTTGTTCCCCCGCCGGGTCCGTGGCAGCATCCTCGCCCGCACGGCTGAAGCGCTCATCGGCTGCCCCGCTGCGATCGGCAGCACCAGGCGCCGCCCCAGCGGCCCGCGCCGTACCGTTTGTGTCGCCGTCGTCGTTGGAGGCAGCGTCCGGGAGGGCAGAAACGGGAGGAACCGACCGCCTAGTCGCCGCAGCACCGCCGGACTCCCCCTGGGAGTTCGCGTGCTTCAGCAACCACACCGCCACAACGAGCAAAATTAGCCCGATGAGCAGGGCAACAATCGATCCACTCATGTCGTTCAGCCTAGTCTGCCTCCTCGTACAGGAACAGAAAGCGGGGAGCGAGTCTGCCAGTCAGCCTCACTCCCCGCCCGATTGGCGCGTCAGCGCCTCTTATTCGTTGGCAGCAGCGTAGTCGGCGCTGTCCATCAGCTCGCCTGGCTCGGAGACGCGGACGTCGTAGAGCCAGCCCTCGCCGTACGGATCCTCGTTGATGATTCCGGCGTTATCCTCGAGCTCCTCGTTCACAGCGACGATCTCACCGGAGACCGGTGCGTAGATGTCGGACACGGACTTGGTGGACTCGATCTCGCCGAATGGCTCGCCGGCCTCAATCTCGTCGCCGACCTCCGGGAGCTCGACGAACACGATCTCGCCGAGAGCCTCTGCCGCGATGTGGGTGATGCCGACGCGAACGACCTCGCCCTCCGTGATGTCGGTGGTGTTAACCCACTCGTGCTCTTCGGAGTACAGGAAGTCAGTAGGCAAAGCAGTCATGGTCGCTCCTCACGATCATCTTCAAAAACTGTGGGCGTGACATGGGCCTAGGGTGTAATCCCCACCACATCGAACACGGCAAACTGTACTACACGGCCGGCCCGCTGCGGCGGATATCACGGGGATACCTTGGCCCGGGGCCGGCTGGGCCACCCCCATTTCACGTTTTGCAGAGTGTGAAGTCGGAAAACCGCAGAAAAGCGGCATCAAACTCTGCAAAACGTGAAATGGGGGTAGCACGGGGCGGTCAAGCCCCGGCTGCCCTACTTTTCGCGCTGATAAAAGGGCATCTCCACAACCTGGTATGGGTACTGCTTGCCGCGGATATCGACCTGCACGGTCTGCCCCACGGTGACTGCCCCGCCTTCCTCGGTCGCGGCCTTATCCACGTAGGCCATCGCGACTGGGTAGCCCAGGGTCGGCGAGAGCGCGCCCGAGGTGACTTCTCCGATCGGCTGGGCGTCCTCGCCCTCGCCGGCCAGGACCGCATAGCCACTGCGGGCTGCGCGGCGCCCCTCGCCCTGCAGGCCGATGAGCACCCGAGCCGCACCCTTCTCCTTCGCAGCCACGATCGCGTCGCGCCCCACGAAGGAATCCTTGGACTTCGTCGCGGCCAGGATCCCCAAGCCCGCGTCGACCGGGGTGAGCTCGTCGTTGAGCTCATTGCCGTAGAGCGGCATGCCAGCCTCCAGGCGCAGGGTGTCGCGGGCAGCCAGACCACAAGGCAGGCCGTCCAGCTCCGTGGCCTTAGCCAGCGCGATGTTCCACACCTGCTCGGCAGCATCATTGTCCACGATGATCTCGAAGCCATCCTCGCCGGTGTAGCCCGTGCGGGCGATCAGTGCCGGCTGACCTGTGACGATGCCCTTGAAAGCGGCGTAGTAGCCCAGGCCGTCGACCGCGCCCTTGACGTCCTCGGTCGCGCCGGAGGCCTCCGGGGCGTCGGTGACATTCTCGACGATCGCGTGCATGACCTCAGCGGCCTTCGGCCCCTGAATCGCGACGAGGGACTTCTCCGCAGTCTGGTCCACGACGGTGACGTCGAAGCCCTCGGCCCGCTGTGCCAGCGCCTCGGCGACGCGCGGGGCATTGCCCGCGTTCGGGACGACGAGGAACTCCTCCTCCGCGAGGCGGTAAGTGATCAGGTCGTCCACGATGCCGCCGTCCTCAGTACACAGCATGGAGTACTTCGCCTTGCCGACCTTGACGGCGGACAGGCGGGAAATCAGCGCGTAGTCCAGGAACTCCGCGGCCTGCGGGCCAGAGACCTCCACCTCACCCATGTGGGAGAGGTCGAAGACGCCAACAGTCTCGCGGACGGCGCGGTGCTCGTCGAGTTCCTTGCCGTACTTCAGGGGCATGTCCCAGCCGCCGAAGTCGGTGAAGCGGGCACCGAGCTGCTCGTGCACGTGGTGCAGGGCGGTGTGCTTCGGGGTGCTTGCAGAATCAGTCATTGCAAAACCTTCCTTCAAACGTGCTGGGGCTTAGTCCTCGATGGCGAATGCTTCGAGCGGCGGGCAGGAGCACACGAGGTTGCGGTCGCCGTAGGCGTTGTCGATGCGGCGCACCGGCGGGAAGTACTTCGTGTGGCGCAGCCCGTCCACCGGGAAGGCTGCCTGCTGGCGGGAGAATTTGCCGCCGGACACGGCCTCCTCGAAGTCGTCGCGGGTGACACTAAACGCGGTGAACGGCGCGTGGCGCAGCACGGACTCCTCGACGGTGACCTTGCCGTCGATGATCTCCTGGATCTCGCCACGGATGGTGATCATGGCCTCGATGAAACGGTCCAGCTCATCCTTGGCCTCGGACTCGGTCGGCTCGACCATCAGAGTGCCCGGCACCGGGAAGGCCAGGGTAGGGGCGTGGAAGCCGAAGTCCATCAGGCGCTTGGAAACATCCTCGGCAGTCACTCCGGAGGCCTTGGTCAGTGCGTTGAGGTCCAGGATGCACTCGTGGGCGACCAGGTCGTTCTTACCCGTGTAGAGCGTCGGGAAGTGGTCCGCGAGCTTGCGGGAGATGTAGTTCGCGTTGACCAGCGCCATGCGGGATGCCTCGGTCAGCCCCTCGTCACCCATCATCGCGATATAGGACCAGGTGATCGGCAGGACACCGGCGGAGCCGTATGCTGCCCCGGAGACCGGCAGGCCGGTGTTCGGGTCCTCAGACTGCTCGACGGTCGCATCGGTCGGCAGGAACGGGATGAGGTGCTCGGCCACGCAGACCGGGCCCACACCCGGGCCACCGCCGCCGTGCGGGATAGTGAAGGTCTTGTGCAGGTTCAGGTGGGAGACGTCGCCACCGAACTGCCCCGGCTGGCCCAGGCCGACCAGCGCATTGAGATTCGCCCCGTCGATGTACACCTGGCCACCCGCGGCGTGGACCTTGTCGCAGACCTCGCGGACGTGCTCCTCGAACACGCCGTGGGTGGACGGGTAGGTGATCATGATGCCGGCGACCTCTGGGCCGTACTTCTCCAGCTTGGCGTCCAGGTCATCCAGGAGGATGGAGCCGTCTTCGGCGGACTTCACGGCCACGACCTTCAGGCCGGCCAGCGCGGCGGAAGCGGCGTTGGTGCCGTGCGCGGAGGTGGGGATCAGCACCTTATCGCGCTGATCGTCACCGCGGGAGAGGTGGTAGCGGTGGATCGCCAGCAGGCCAGCGAACTCACCCTGGGAACCAGCGTTCGGCTGGACGGAGACCTTCGCGTAGCCGGTAATCTTGGCCAGACGCTCCTCCAGGTCATCGATGAGCTCGAGCCAGCCCGCGGCCTGATCGGCCGGGACGTGCGGGTGGATGCCCGCGAACTCCGGCCAGGTGATCGGCTCCATGGAGACGGCGGCGTTGAGCTTCATGGTGCAGGAGCCCAGCGGGATCATCGTGCGGTCCAGCGCCAGGTCGCGGTCCGCCAGCTTGCGCATGTAGCGCATCATCTGGGTCTCGGAGGTGATGGCGGTGAAGATCGGGTGGGTGAGGATCTCGTCATCGCGCAGCACACCGAGGTCGGCCAGCGGGCCGGCGGAAAGCTCGAAACCGGAGGTATCCGCGGTCGCGCCCTTCTTCTCCGCGACGACGGCCAGCAGCTCGGCGACGTCCTCGTCCGTGGTGGACTCGCCGACGGAAATTCCGACGTGGGCCTCGTCAACCTTCCGCAGGTTGAAGCCCGCGTCCACCGCACGCTGCAGAACGGCGTCCGCACCACCAACGCTGGACACATCCACGGTCACGGTATCGAAGAAGGAATCGTGAGCCAGGGTCAGGCCAGCCTCGGACAGTCCCACCCCCAGGGCGACGGCGCGGCCGTGCACCTGAGTTGCGATCTGGCGCAGGCCAGCCGGGCCGTGCCAGACGGCGTAGAAGCTCGCCACGACGGCCAGCAGGGCCTGGGCGGTACAGATGTTCGAGGTCGCCTTGTCGCGACGAATGTGCTGCTCGCGGGTCTGCAGCGCCAGGCGGTACGCCGGGGCACCCTCGGCATCCTTGGACACACCCACGAGGCGGCCCGGCATCTTACGCTGCAGGGAGTCAACGCAGGCCATGAAGCCGGCGTGCGGACCGCCGAAGAACAGCGGCACACCGAAACGCTGGGCCGAGCCCACCGCGATGTCCGCACCCAGGGAGCCCGGGGAGGTCACCAGCACCTGGGCCAGCAGATCAGCGGCGACGGTGACCAGCGCGCCGGCCTCCTTCGCAGCGGAGATCAGGCCGCTCAGGTCACGGATCCGGCCAGTGGATCCTGGGTTGGAGACCACCACACCGACCAGCGGGGTGTCTCCCGCGGCGGCGGCGAAATCGGCGGCGGTGGCGTCCTTAAAATCGACGACCTTGACCGGGATGTCCGCAGCCTCCGCGCGGGCCTCGGTGACGGTGATGGACTGCTGGTGGAGGGAGGAATCCAGCAGCACCACGCCCCCCTGCTTGGCGGCCTTGGTGTTGCCGCGGGCCATGAGCTGCACGGCCTCGGCGACGGCGGTGGCTTCGTCCAGCAGGGACGCGCCCGCGATCGGCAGGCCGGTGAGGTCCTGCACCATGGTCTGGAAGTTCAGCAGAGCCTCCAGGCGACCCTGGGAAATCTCCGGCTGGTACGGGGTGTAGGCGGTGTACCAGCCCGGGTCCTCCACCACGTTGCGGCGGATCACCGCGGGGGTGATCGTGTCGTAGTAGCCGTTACCGATGAGCTGCTTCATCGGCTTATTCTTCGACGCCATCACCTTGAGCGCGGCGAGCGTATCGGTCTCACTCAGCGCGTCGGGCAGGCCGATCGGCCCCTCCTGAGCAATGGAGGAAGGAAGGGCGGCCTCCGCGAGCGCTGCGGAGGACTCATAGCCCAGGAAATCCAGGATCTCCTGGGTATCGCCGCCGTTGGGCCCGATGTGGCGGTGGACAAAAGCTGCGTGATCAGTAGCCATCAAGCTCAAACTTTCCGTTTGTGGTGTGCTTACTCCGCCTAAATCCTATCGGAGGCTCAAGACAATAGTGGCCAGGGTCACGTTTTCAGGGGTAGGGTTCCTTTTGTGCCTAAAAAGACTTCTGCGAATTCCCTCAGCTCCTGGTTCCTTCCCCCTGCCCTCCCCCAGGTCCCGGACGGCAGCCTCGCAGTCGTAACCGGCGCGAGCAGCGGGATCGGCAAGGCGGTCGCCGCTCGCTTCGCAGCTTCCGGTTTCCGGGTGGTCGGGACGACGCGGAACCCGGCCACGCTCACCGACCCCCTGCCAAATGTGAAGTATGTAACCCTAGATCTTGCAGATCCGACCTCTATTGAGACCTTCGCTGAGGAAGTCCTGGCGCTCGGCTCGCCCAGCGTTCTCGTAAACAATGCGGGCGAAAGCCAGAACGGCCCGCTGGAGGAGCTGCCCCGGGATGCGCTGGAGCGGCTGTTCCAGGTCAACGTCATCGGGCACGTGGAGCTCACCCAGAAGTTCCTGCCTGCGATGCGTGAAAAGGGCTGCGGCCGAATCGTGATGATCGGCTCCATGCTGGGGAGTTTCCCGCTGAGCTACCGGGGCAGCTATGTGGCTTCAAAAGCCGCGATCCGCAGCTTCGCCGACTCCGCGCGCAGCGAACTTTCGCCATTCGGGATCGGCATTTCCACCGTGGAGCCCGGCGCGATCGCGACGGGGCTCAGTTCGCGGCGCACCATCTACGCCGACGACGCCGGCCCGTACTCGCGGGACTTCCACCGGATGCTCGACACACTCAATGACAACGAGGCCAAGGGAATCAGCGCCGAGGATGTCGCGGAGCTGGTGGGCGCCGTGGTGGCAGAGGCTCGCCCGCGTGCGGTGTACGCCCGGGGTTCCCTGGCGCCGGTGCCGTATGTCCTGCAGCGACTCGTGCCGCGGGAGACGATGTTGCGCATCATGCGCGCCAAGCACGGCCTCTAGAACTTGCGGGCGAAGCCCCAGCCGACGGGTTAGTCCTCCCCGCCGGGTTTCCTGCCGCCCTCGTCCCCAGAGGCCTTCTCCCCAAAAGCAGAGCGCAGCTGGGGGCGCACCTCCGTGCGCACGTCCAGGCGTTGGTTCATCCGCTCCAAATACTCGCTCTCGCGTTGCTTGAAGGCCCAGTCGCGCCACGGGCGGGCAAAGAGCGCGAGCACCGTCGCGCCGACGACACCCATGAATAGCAACGCGCCCGCGATGATGGTGGCCGCTGGGCCGCCGTTTACCCCGAACACGATCGCCAGCATCACGCTGCCGACCAGACCGATTGAGGCCAGTGCCATATAGGCCACGTTGATTGGGTGGAGCCGGTGACCGAAGCTGCCGTTGTAGGTCATGACCAAGGGGATGATCTGCAGCGCGAGCAGCCCCAGGAAGTAGTAGGTCGCCAACCGGCGCAATACGTCGGTGTCCAGCAGCTGCGGAAAGCCCGTCAACGCGGCGAGCATCCATAGCATCGCGACGAGGTTCAATAGGCGCCGTGCCATGCGGCTAGACCCTAAACAGCTCGTCTTGCGCCGCGCACGGGCCACTCAGCGCGACGGGAAACTCGATCTCCGCCGACCCGTGGCACAACGCCAACACCAGCACGATCGGGTCGTAGCCGAGGCGGCCGACCTCCTTGGGCGCATAGGTAACCACCGGGGTTCCCGCCTGCACGGTCGAGCCCTCTGCCCAGCGGGTGGCGAAACCCTGGCCGTCGAGTTGATCAGTGTCGATGCCCATTTGCACCAGCACGCGGGCGCTACCGTCTTCCAGTTCCACGACGAACATGTGGGGTTGTACCCGCACGAGGGTTCCCGCAACCGGGGACTGCACCTCCACGATCTCCTTATCGGGGTCCGGGATCACGGCCACGCCCGCGCCTGCGGAGCCGGAAGCGAACACGGGGTGCGGCACTGCGCTCAGCGGCGCTGTCGTTCCGGCGAGCGGCGCGCCCACAGGGGTGCGCTCGGAATGCGGAACTCCACCGCGGTTTCCTGCGACGGCATCCACATCAGTTGCGCCGAAGCCCGCGGCGTCGACATCCCCCGCGCCGCCGAGGTCCTCAAAATCGTGCCCGTCTGTCATGCTTCCCCAGCTTAACCGCGCGCGATCTTGCGGGAGGAGGAAGCGGACCATTGTGACCAACCCCCCACAAAGTGCCGCCCGACGGGGAGGCCCGCCTCCTCCATCGCAGCCAGGAACAGGGCGGAGTCCAGCCCGGATCCGGAGTGTACGGTCAGCTCGGTGTTCTCATCGATGCCGTGGCTCGCGAAGATCTCCCGCAGCTGGGTGCCACCCAGGACCTTGCCTTCCTCATCCAGCAAGGAGGCCACGGGGATGTTCACCGCGCTCGGAATGTGGCCTGCCTGGTGGTCGAAGGGCTCGCGAACGCCGCGGAAGCGCTCCGGGTCCCGGCAGTCGACCAGCATTCGGTCGCGGCACCAGACGTCAATCTCGTCGATATACAGCTCCGGCATGGAGCGTGGTCGGATCTTGAAGTCCCCGCGCCCTCGGAGGGCGCCGATGCCACCGGCGACGTCGCCGCCCGCCTCCTCCCATTGGGAGGTTCCGCCGTTCAGGATCTTCACGTTCTCGACGCCAGCCCAACGCAGGATCCACCAGGCGCGAGCAGCGTAAATATTGCGCCCGGCGTCATAGATGACGACGGGGCGACCATCCGTGATGCCCCAGTTATAGAAGCTGCGCTGCAGGGCGGCCAGGCCCGGCATGGGGTTGCGACCCCGTGTGCGGGAGGGGGTGCCGGCCAGGTGTTGGAGGGGGTTGCAGAACATCGCCCCTGGCAGGTGCTGGCCCACGTAGGCTTCCCACGCGCTGTTCTCAATCTTAGCCCAGTGGGAATCGATGATGGTCATGCGCTCGCCGAGGCGGTAGGCCTCATAAAGCTGCTCACCGTTGATGAATGGGCCCGGGATTTTGGAGAAGGTATCGTGCACGCGCCGGGAAGTTGCTTGGCTCATGGTCACCATCCTAGAGATTGTGCGCGACTGAGGTTTCCATTACTCAGCCTCTCCCACTCGGGACCCCGTGGAAGCATCCTCTATCGGGGCCTAGTGCCCGCTCAGGCGGGTTTTCTTATATGCTTTTTAGGTTAGCTTTCTACCCTTCAAAGACTGGAGCAGTGGATGTCCGAAAACCCGTGGGAGAAGAAACCGTCTGACTCGGGCGACGGCCAGGCGGAGAACCCATGGAATCAGCCCTCGGGTAATCCGTGGGCGCAGAACCAGCCAGGCGCCGACAAGCCCGGTGTCGGCCAGTCCACGCCGACGTCCCCCAACGCGCCGCGGAACTCGGGCAAGGAGACCACCGACCCGGACTTGCGTTCCTCGAACCCGGAGGAGGACTGGGCTGGGCTGGCGAATTCGCCGCAACCACCGAACTACCAGCGGGGCGCAGCGTCGGCCGGCGGGGCGGCTGGCGCGGCGGGCTACGGTCAGGGCCTCCAGCAGAGCCCGTACCAGCAAAGCTCCTATCAGCAAGGTTTCCAGCCGGGGCCGCCGAACGGGCAGGGGTATCAGCAAGGCCATTATCAGCAGGGTGGATACCAGCAGGGCGGCTACCAGCAGACTTATGCCCAGGGGCCACACCAGCAGGGTCCTAATCAGCAAGCCTCGGAGAAAAAGTCGGGCAAGGGCTGGCTGATCGCGCTCATCGTCCTGCTGATCCTCGCGCTGATCGGTGGCGGACTGTGGTGGTTCCTCGCGGGATCCAAGGAGGGCGGCTCCAACGAGGAACCCGTCACCGTCTACGAGACGGAGTATGAGGACGAAACCTCCTCCGAGGAGACGACCACCGAAGAAGACGACGAGGACGACGACGAAGGCATCGAGACCTCCGAGCCGGAAGATTCCAACGGCCCGAAGGCAGTCTCGTCCCCGTCCGACTACCCCTCGGGCCTGACTGGTCAGGGCTGGGCGGTCAGCGATGACGCCCGCTGCAACTCCTCCGACGAGTGGGTATACGCGGCGACCAACGGCTCCACCTACGTCTCGATCTGCGAGAACCCGGATAACGGCCGCTACTACTACCGCGGCTACAGCGACGGGATGGGTTACGAGGAGGACGTCAACATGGGCTCCGCGGACGTGGCCCGCGGCAAATTCCGCGTCCCTGCCTCGCCAAACACCATCGTGATCGACGGCAAGACCCTGCGCGTAATCGCGGCTGACGGTGGCGAGCTGGACTCCCAGCGCCTGCCGAGGGCCGTCTACAAGTCGAACTACTAGGCCCCCGTTTCACGCGCTGCATAAACGCAGCGAGCAGAGGAAAAGGCCCGGCGGCCACTCAGTAGGTGCTGAGTGACAGCCGGGCCTTCGACTATCTATGGCGAGGATTCACCCGCCCCGGGGCGCGAGCGCTTACTCGCCGCGGTGGATCCAGAGGCTGTCCACGCCCTCAACCTCGTGCGGGTCCACGTCCACGCGGACGGTATCGCCGTCCCGGATCGCGCCGGAGAGCAGCTCCTTGGCCAGGGCATCTCCGATGGCCTTCTGGATCAGCCTGCGCAGCGGGCGAGCACCATAGGCCGGGTCGTAGCCCCGCTTGGCGAGCCAGGCCTTCGCCTCCGGGGAGACATCCAGGGTGAGGCGGCGGGAGGCCAGGCGATCTGCCAGCCCGCCGATCTGGATGTCCACGATGTGCTCCAGCTGCTCCTCGGACAGCGGGTCGAAGATCAGCACATCGTCCAGGCGGTTGATGAACTCCGGCTTGAAGTGGGCCTTCACCGCGTCCATGATCTGCTCGTGGTTACCGCCGGCTCCCAGGTTGGACGTCAGGATCAGCATGGTGTTGCGGAAGTCCACCGTCCGTCCCTGGCCATCAGTCAGGCGGCCTTCGTCGAGAACCTGCAACAGGATGTCGAAGACGTCCGGGTGGGCCTTCTCCACCTCGTCGAAGAGCACGACCGTGTACGGGCGACGGCGCACCGCCTCGGTGAGCTGACCGCCCTGGTCGTAGCCGACGTATCCCGGAGGCGCACCGACCAGGCGGGCGACGGAGTGCTTCTCACCGAACTCGGACATATCGATGCGGACCATCGCGTGCTCATCGTCGAAGAGGAACTCCGCCAGCGCCTTGGCCAGCTCCGTCTTACCCACGCCCGTGGGGCCGAGGAAGAGGAAGGAGCCGATCGGACGGTTCGGGTCAGCCACGCCGGCACGGGCGCGGCGCACGGCGTCGGAGACAGCATTGACGGCCTGCTTCTGGCCGACGACGCGCCCTGCCAGGACGCTCTCCATCTCCAGCAGCTTCTCGGTTTCTCCCTGCAGCATCTTGCCGGCCGGAATGCCGGTCCACGCGGAGACAACATCGGCGATGGTGTCCGGGGTGACTTCCTCGGTGAGCATCATCTCCTGGTTGTCAGCCTGCGCCTTAGCCTGGGCTTGCTCGGCTTCCTCCAGGCGTCGCTCAACGTCCGGGATGCGGCCATAGCGCAGCTCGGCGACCTTGGCGTAGTCCCCGTCGCGCTCCGCAATCTCGGAGTCCCGGCGCAGGGCGTCGAGTTCCTCCTTGATTCCGCGCAGCGAGTCGATGCTGGACTTCTCGTTCTCCCAACGGGCGGTCAGGCCGGCGAGCTTCTCCTTCTCATCTGCCAGCTCCGAGCGCAGGCGCTCGAGGCGGTCCCTGGAGGCGGCGTCCGTCTCCTTGGCTAGAGCCATCTCCTCGATCTCGAGGCGGCGGACGATGCGCTCGGCGTTGTCGATCTCCTCCGGTCGGGAGTCGATTTCCATGCGCAGGCGGGAGGCCGCCTCGTCGACCAGGTCGATGGCTTTATCCGGCAGGAAACGGCTGGTGATGTAGCGATCCGAGAGGCTGGCGGCGGCGACCAGGGCGGAGTCCTGGATGCGCACGCCGTGGTGCACCTCGTAGCGCTCCTTAAGCCCGCGAAGGATACCGATGGTGTCCTCCGGGGTCGGCTCGCCGACGTAGACCTGCTGGAAGCGGCGCTCCAGGGCTGGGTCCTTCTCGATGTGCTGGCGGTACTCGTCCAGGGTGGTCGCACCGACCAGGCGCAGCTCACCGCGGGCGAGCAGCGGCTTGATCATGTTGCCGGCATCCATCGCGGAGTCGCCACCGGCGCCAGCACCGACGATGGTGTGCAGCTCGTCGATGAAGGTGACGATCTCGCCGTCGGCTTCCTTGATCTCGTCGAGGACGGCCTTGAGGCGCTCCTCGAACTCGCCGCGGTACTTCG
>DYZK01000029.1 GCA_020741275.1 Corynebacterium urealyticum | reverse complement strand
AGCAGCACGGTCTTATCCGACTGCACGATCAAGGGGCCGTCGCCGATGGGCAAAGCCGTTGTCCTTTCCTTGGAAGACGTTTGGCCCGGCGGTGCGGAAAACGGTCGCGCCGGGGCAGAAACACTTGTGTTCCGAGCCGGCTGCTTAAGCCGGCCCGAAAAGCGTCAAAACTCCAGGCTAGCGCGATGGGACGGAGACTGCGACCACGCGGTGCGGGTGCACCGTGAAGGTCTCGCCATCCGGCTCGGTCACTGCGGTGATCTGCGAGGCAGTGACCATCACCACCGAGATCCACGCGCTCACCGTCGAACCATCCGCCTCCGCGTAGCTCAGGCGCACCTGGTGGCCCGAGGCATAGGCCTGGCGCAGTGCGGACAGCGCGGCGCGGGGCTCGGTCAGCGTGACCTCGTCGCCCTCGTGGGCCTCGCTCTCGACGCTCGCCGCCCGGCGGTAGCTTTCGATCTCGGCTGCGATGGCCTCCCGCAGCTGAGAGTCGGAATGATGACCTGACCTTCCTTGCACGCGGTGAGGGACGGAGCTGCGGCCGCGAGAGGTGGCTTCCTCCGGGGTGCTGCCCGAGAGCTCAAGGCCTCGCTCGGCATCCTCGATGAGGTACCGGATGGACTGCGGCACCGCCGGCAGCCCGCCCGGGGTCATGGTTGAAAGGAACTCCGAGACCTCCTCGCTGCGATGCCCGGTGCGGAACGCGGACTGCAGACTCGCTTTCGTGATCCGCCAGACCGATGCGATGCCGGAGGATTCCTGCACTGCGATGGCACGCAGCATCGCCGCGTCTGCAGGGGCCAGCAGCCCCGGGGCCATGACGGTGTGATCGCCCTGGATGATGAGGTACTTCACGGGGGAGGGCAGCAGCTCGTTCAGGCTTGCGGCCAATGCGGCGACGGGGTCGTCGTCATCGTTGTCGTCGTTCGCCGAACCGCCGTCGTCTGGGGCGCTGGCTGCCGCGGCTGCGGATCGGGCGGCACGAGCTTCGGCGGCCTCGCTGGATAACTTCAAAGCCGACAGCGCCGCCGTGGGCTCGCCTAACGCGGTGAGACCCAGGTCCACCGACTCCGCGACGATCGCCTCCAGCCCCTCCGCGGTCGTACCCCAGGCCTGGAAAGGCTGCACACGCCACAGCTGATCAGCGAGTTGAGTGGTGCTCGTCGTCGTACCCGTTGGCGTCCTAAAAAGGAAGGGGAACAACTGGCGGAGATGAGCAGCATTCGGGTCCAGCAACTCCTCCTGGAAGGCGCGGACATCCAGCGCTTCAGCATGCCAGGGGGCGTAGGGGCTAGCGTGCCAACCGAGCAGCAGCATCGCCCACTGGGTGGCCAGCGAGGATTCGAGGAAGTCCATGGCGGGTTCGGTCGGCGCCCAGACTGGGCCGTCTCCGGCGGGTGGGTGCGCAAAGCCAAGGTCCACCAGGCCCGCCTCGTAAGCCAGCGTGAGGCGGCGGGCGACCTCATCGGAGTCGGTGCCCCAGCGGCGAGCGATGCGGTTCATCTCACGGACTCCAATGCCACCGGACATCAGTGGCTGAATGGGCTCGGACCCCAGCTCGTCCAGCAGTTCGGTTAAGTCCTGGATCGTCTGGATAACATTCGCGACCGCTGTGACCGAGGCCTGACTATTCGGGTCGGTGGTCGAAGGCTCGGGCGTCGAATCCTTGGACACTGCCGGGTCAGGGGTGCCGGTATCGCCGGTAGCTCGGTTGATAGGGCGCGCCGGGCGGAAGTCTCCACCGGGTTCGGCGATCAGGGTGCCCCGCAGATACTGGGCGACGCGACCGCTTAACCGGGCGGTGTTCTCATCGATTTGGTCCAGGATCCCGGTGCGCACCAAGGTGGGCAGTGGCTGGTCGGGGTCTGCGCCCGGTCGAAGGGATTCGGAATGGCCCACCCCGCCCGCGTTGTTGAGGGTGCTGAGCAGGCGGCGCTGGCGGTCGGGGAGGGCCTCCACCGTGCCGGGCAGCTCCGCCGTGGGGATAGGGCAGCGGTTGCAGTCAGCGAGCCGCCACAGTTCCCGGACCGAGGGGTGGAACATGGTAGTGAGGGGCCCGGGCAGTTTGAGTAGAAGCTCGTCCAGGGGCTCGGATGTGGACGGGTGGCCTGAGTCAGGGGACAGCGACCACTGGGGGCCGTAGATCAGACCCCATGACGCGCAGGAGCGCATGGCTGCCAGCAGATCCGCCTGGTTGGGGCGGCGCTCAGCCGGCGTTCCAGCGATGTCCAGCAGTTCTGTGGCGGTCGCAATGATGTCGCTGGCGCTGACCCATTCGTGGGCTGCATCTAGTTCGAAGCCGGCGTGCAATATCAGCAGCTCGATGGCGGAGAGGAAGCGAACGCTGGCGCTGTCGAGCAGCGTGTCGTCCAACGCGCCCGCCGCACCAGCCAGCGTGTCGGAACCTGCGTGATAGGACGCCCCACGGGCGGTGGATCCGAGCTCGGAGAGGGGAGTGGGGGCCAGTAGGTCAATCGCCCCGCGGCTGTGGAGCCTGCCCAGGAGCCCGGCTAGCGACGCGTAATCCTGTCCCAGCAGCCATGCGGGATAACTGAGGGGAGGGTTCGATGCATCATCACGGGGAGAGTCGGGGGCAGTCATAGGCAAACCATTCTAATGGACTGGCCCAGCCTGTGTCCGGCGGCAGCGCAGCGCGGGCTTTCCCAAACGGGTGGGCCAGTCAGCTGTTTTTCGCCTCCTATGGTGCGATTTTCGATGTGATGTGAGAAACTCAAATTATGGCGAACGTTGAAAAGAAAAAAGGCTATGTAGACCCGGCGTGGCCGACTGATATTCCAGAGGGTCAGCACGCTGTCACCGAGCTGGTGGCTTTCTCGGCAGGCGCTCTTTCCCCTTACGGTGAAATTGAGTGGCCGGTGGACTCCTCCACTCTCCCGTACGTGCACCCAGACACGGTGATCAACCGCTAAGAGCGCGTCCACGCCGTGGGGCCCAAGCCCCTACGGCGGTTTTCGCGTTTCCAGCTGCCAGCGTTCAGCGATAGCTGCCACTGGTGCGAGCGGCTGGCAATAACAACGGCCCCGGTCGGCGAGGATTCCTCGCTGGCCGGGGCCGTTTGTTTTTCGGGTTGAAGCGTTGAGCTTAGAGGCCGAACTGGTTCAGGATCTGCTGTGCCTGAGCAACGTGGGCGTTGTGCGCGTTGAGGTGGTTGTTGAGGTTCAGGCGCTGAGCCTTGTAGAACTCCTCGACCGGTGCCGGGACTGCCAGGCCGGCTGCCTCGAAGCGGTCGACGACCTGCTGGTAGACCTTATCGATCGCCAGGACGTCCTTCTGCTGGGCGAGCTGGGAGACGGCCTTCTTGGCCTCGGCCTGCGGTGCAGCCTTCTTCGCAGGAACGTCGCGCTGGGTCGGGGCGGAGTTCAGGCCCAGCTGTGCGGAGCAGGAGGGCCATGCGCCCCAGCCCTGGCCGGCCAGGACCTTCTCGGCGACGGCGATCTGCTGCTCACGGCTTGCCTGGTATGCGTACGGTGCGTACTTCTGGCCGCCGTATGCGTTCCAGGTGGACGGGGAGAACTGCAGGCCACCGTGGTAGCCGTTGCCGGTGTTGATCTGCCAGTTGCCGCCAGACTCACACTGAGCCAGGCGGTCCCAGTCAGAGTCCGGTGCAGCGGAGGCTGCCGGTGCGAAAGCGGCGGCGCCTGCGGAGAGTGCGGCACCTGCGACGGCGATGCGGCCGACGGTGGAGATCGAGTTGCGCTTCGAGTGGCGTCCCATTCTTCTTGAGTTTCCCTTCCGGTGGCCGGTCTTGTGACCAGGCCGAAAACCGTTCGTTTCGTATTCTCTTGCTTCAATGGTGCGCCGTGCTGATGTGCGCGACGCTGCGAGCGTTCTGCCCTGTGCTGAGAACACACGCTAGCCGTTTATAACGAAATAGTCACGTTCTTCGGGAGGAAAACCCGCCGCGCGCACTGCGGGATGCGCTCATAAATCGCATTTGACCTGCGAGTTAATGGAAAATAACGGATCGTAATTTTTTCCTGGATTGAGACGTGTTTCACCGATTAGGGCGGGGTTTCGGCCCAGTGTTGTTCCATCCAGTGGCCTGCGTCATGGATTGTGCACTCGCCGGGGCGGCCTGCTAATTTCAGCTTCTTCAGTAGCCCAGGGGTGCGCGCCGAAGCGGGTATCCTGGAGGCTTAACACTGGGCGGGACCGCACATTCAATCTGTGGACGCTGCCTGCAGCATCCGCCCCACGGCGCGTGGAGGCTCGCGGGAAAGACCGCACAGCGCGTCAAGGTAAGGAAGAGAAGAAAGGTGAGTCAACATGCCAGTCGGTAAAGTTCGTTGGTTCGACGCCGACAAGGGCTTCGGCTTTGTATCCAATCCTGGTGAGGAGGACGTCTACGTCGGCCGCCAGGTTCTGCCCGAGGGGGTCACGGAACTCGTCCCAGGTCAGCGCGTGGAATATGAATTCGTGGCTGCTCGCCGCGGGCCACAGGCGCTCAGCTTGACCATCCTGGACGCCGGCCCCCGCCGCGCCCAGCACCGCTTCAAGCCGGAGCAGCTGGCTGGCATGGTGCAAGACACCATCAATCTGCTGGACTCCGAGGTCGTCCCGGTCCTGCAGGCGGGGCGCCGCCCGGATCGCCGTGACTCTCGCCAGATCGTCGAGATTCTTCGCACTATCGCGCGCGAGCTCGATTCCTGATCCCCGTTAGCCCCCAACAACGCCCTGCGCCCCGGCAATGCCGGGGCGTTCCTTTTGCTCCGGCTGTTACTTTCCGGCCGGGGAGATCGCCCACACCGTGGCCACGGGGGTCTCCTCGCCGTCGGTGTCGCGGCCGACGAGCAGGGAGTGGATTTCCACCACGGTGAGCTCGGGGTTGGATCCGTCGGACTTCTTCTTTTCCGACTTCAGGCGCACCGTGGCCTCGGTGGTCTCGTTGGCCTTGTGGTACTGCTCGTCGTTTGCACCCGGATCGTCGAAGATGCTGAGCATTGCCCAGTCGTGGTCGTAGACGTCCTCCGGGATGCGCAGGGTGACCTCGTCCTGGCCCTTGAAGTCCAGCTCGAAAGGCTTTCCTGGCTTGCAGTCGGGGTCGTCGATCTCGCAGGTCGAATACGGAGGGATTTCTACCTCTTCATCCCCGACGACGGCGACGACGCGCTGGTCTTCCGGAAGCGTGCCCTCGCGGTTGTTCTGCCACCAGTTCACCCCCAGTACGGCGCCGACGATCACCACGACGAGCGCGAGGATGCTCAGCATGGTGATCAGTTGCTTGCGCTGTTCGGCCTTGCGGCGTTGTTTCGCACTGGGGCGGGTGCGCTGCGGTGCGCCTTCCGCCGGGGTCGGCGTGCTCGCGTTGGCACGCTTGAGGAACTGCTCGGTGTCCTCGGGGCGCGGTTGAGAGTTAGAAGCGTTCACGGCTACTCATGCTAGGCGAACTTAGCCTGACGCAAAGTCGCAGCACCTGCCATCGCCCGACGCACCCCCACAGGGTGCGATTGGGGAGGGGTGCGTGGGTCGGCGGCCCCGTAGCACCTACGCAGGGTCGAAGGTGACCTCATACATCGTGTCCCACAGCTTCCCGGTCAGATAGAACCGGTCAGTTCCAGGTACGTGGGCGATGCCGTTGAGGACGTCGACCCCGGTCTGCCGAGCGGAGGGAACCAGCCCCGTCATATCCACGACCCCAGTGACCTCCCCAGTAGTCGGGTCGATGCGGTAGATCTCATTGCTCTGCCAGACGTTGGCCCAGACCTCGTCTCCCCGGCAGTCGAGCTCGTTGAGCATGGTGGTGGGCTCGCCGCCGCGCGTGACGTCCACGCTGCCCGTGGCGGCGAAGCTTTCCGGGTCCCGGAAGGTCAGGGTGCCGGAACCGTCGCTCATCACCAGTTGCTCTCCGGTGGAGCAGATTCCCCAGCCCTCACCGTCGTAGTGGACCTGGTCCAGCTCCTCGAGGGTGTCGGCATCCCGCCGGAATGCGGTGTTTTCCTTCCACGTCAGCTGCCATACGGTGGCGTGACCGTCCTTATCGACGTGGCGGGCGACCCCTTCGCCGAAGTAGCGGCGGTCCAGGTCGTGGCTGTCGGACTGCTTGCCGTCGACGGTGCTGTGGTAGATCCGGGATTCGCTGTTGCGGCCCGTGCCCACCAGAAGCTTGTCCTCGGCCACGACCTCCACGCCCTGCGTGAAGCTGGTGGCGTCCCACGGATGTTCAGCGACAACGGTGGCCTTGAGCTGCTCTGGCTGGCTGGTGCCTCCCTCCGCCGTGGCGGGACCAGCGGCCTGGGGGGCCTCGTCGCCGGTGGCGCCGCAGCCGGTCAGCAGCCCAGCGGCGAGCACCGCGCCGACCAACAGTCGGGCGGGCCTGCGCGCGGAACCGGCAAAAGCTGCAGTGATCATGCCCTCCATTGTGCCCCAGGTGCTCGGCTGTGCCGCGCTTGGTGGTGGGCAGGGCATAATAGAGGTGATGACTAAGCACAGAAAACAGCGTGAACAGCTGCTCTTCAGCGCCGAGGCCCGGGAGATCGCCCGGGAGGTAATCACGGAAGCCGCCGAGGGGGAGGTGGGAGAGCACCTCGGGGTGAAGGTTCCGCCGCGACAGGGGCAGGACTCCGGGCACGTGGCCATCCACCGATTCGCCAGCCTCACTCCTGGATATAAGGACTGGGAATGGATCGCGGTGCTCGCCGCCGTGCCGGGGAGCGAGGAGATCACCGTTAACGAGGTCGCCCTCCAGGCCGGCGCCAAGGCCGAGCTCGCACCCGAGTGGGTTCCCTACGAAGATCGCGTGCGCCCGGGCGACCTAGGCCCCGGCGACACCCTCCCGCCTCGGGAGGACGACGAGCGTCTGGCGTCCTGGGATGAGCTGGAAAAGGATCGGCGCGCCGAGTTGGAGAACTTCCCGCGGAACCCGAAAGCACCTCAGGCGCTCAGCGCGAAGGGACTGGCCGACACCCTGCAGCGATGGCGGAAGGGCAACTTCGGGCCGAATTCCGAGTTCGCGGAGAAGGCAGCGATGACCTGCAAAACCTGCGCTTTCTATCTGCCGATCAACAACCCTGATACTCAGTTCGGCATGTGCACCAACGAGTATTCCGCCGATGGGCGCGTGGTGCACGCGACCTACGGCTGCGGCGCGCACTCGGAAACGAAGGAGGAGTTCGACTCGACCGGTGGTCGCGAGTACGGCGCCTTCGACGACGGGCTCTAAGGACGCGCCGCAGCCGTCGGTAGCTCCCGGCGGGGAATGATCGCCCCTTTGCTCCCAGCCCCGGTCACCCCCGAGGCACCCGTGACGATAGTTGCAGAATCTTGGGCCGAAGTGAGAATCTCTTAGGCGAAATAACACTGCGTCCGAAGGGATTTTGCGCGTCCATGTCCGCCTCCGCCGCCTCACCAGATTCGGCTCCACCGAAACAACCAACCCGCAGCGGGTTGGATCGCTTCTTCCACATCACGGAGCGTGGCTCCACCATCCCCGACGAGATCCGCGGTGGCGTGGTCACGTTCTTCGCGATGGCCTACATCATCATCCTGAACCCACTGATTCTGGGTACGGGAGCGGACGTCAACGGCGACGTCCTGGGAACCTCCCGAGTCGCCGCGGTGACGGCCTTCGCCGCTGGCGTGATGACCATTGCTTTTGGTGTCATCGCCAAGTATCCGTTCGGCATCGCCGCCGGCCTGGGCATTAACACCCTGGTCGCGGTGACCTTCGTCGCTACCGAGGGACTGACCTGGCCAGAGGCCATGGGCCTGGTGGTCATCGACGGCATCATCATCGTTCTCCTGGCCGTCACTGGCTTCCGCGAGGCGGTCTTCAACTCGATTCCGGCTAGCTTGAAGGCCTCGATCGGCGTGGGTATCGGCCTGTTCATCGCCATGATCGGCCTGGTGGACTCCGGTTTCGTTCGCCGCGTCCCGGACGCCGCTGGTACGACCGTCCCAGTCGGCCTGGGGATCAACGGCTCGATCGCTACTTGGCCCACCCTCGTCTTCGTCCTTGGTCTGCTGATCTGTGGCGGGCTCGTGGTCCGCAAGGTCCGCGGTGGGCTGTTCATCGGCATTGTTATCAACACCATCATTGCGGTTGTCATTGAGGCACTGACGAAGTCGGGCGCGTCCGTCGAGAACGGCGAGCCGAACCCGAAGGGCTGGTCCCTGTCCGTACCGACGCTGCCGGACTCCGTGGGTGGCCTGCCGGACCTATCCCTGCTGGGCGCGGTCGACCTCCTCGGTGCATTCTCCCGCGTGGGCGTGCTCGCAGCCTCCCTGCTGGTGTTCACGCTGGTGCTCGCGAACTTCTTCGACGCCATGGGTACCATGACCGCGCTCGGTAAGCAGGCGAAGCTCATGGACGATGAGGACCGCCTGCCGAACTTGAAGACCGCCCTGGTCGTCGAGGGCGCTGGTGCGGTCGTCGGTGGTGCGGCGTCTGCCTCTTCCAACACCGTCTTCGTGGACTCCGCTTCCGGCATCGCCGACGGCGCCCGCACCGGCCTGGCGAACGTCGTCACCGGCCTGCTGTTCCTCGCCGCGATGTTCCTCACCCCGCTGTACGAGATCGTCCCGATCGAGGCAGCGGCACCCGTGCTGGTGATCGTTGGTGCGATGATGATGTCGCAGGTCAAGGACATCGACTTCAGCGACTTCTCCATCGCGCTGCCAGCGTTCCTGACGATCGTCGTCATGCCGTTTACCTACTCCATCGCCAACGGCATCGGCGTGGGCTTCGTGACCTACGTGGTGATGTCCGTGATCGCGGGTCGAGCGAAGAAGGTCCACCCGCTGCTGTACGTCGTGGCGGCCCTGTTCGTCGTGTACTTCGCGGTGGATCCGATCCTGGGGGCGATTAACTAGTGCACCTGGCCCCGATCGCCATCACCGACCCGGCAGACCCGCGGTTGGACGATATCCGGAACCTCAATTCCTCGGATTCCCGGCCCGATCTGCCGGGCGGCAGGGGGCTGGTCATCGCGGAGGGCTCGCTCGTCGTGCCACGGCTGTTGGCCTCGAGGTACCCGGTGCGGTCGGTGGTCGGTTTCGAGGGCAAGCTGCCCGTTCTCCAGGACGTCACCTGCTCGGCCACCCAGCCGGCGGACGGACCAGTGGTCTACCAGGTCTCTCGCGATGTGCTGCGGGAGGTTGCGGGCTTCGACATGCACCGCGGCCTGGTGGCCGCGGCGGACCGCATCCCGGAACGTACAGTGCCGGAAGTCCTGGCGGAAATTCCCGCAGGGGCGAGCGTGATCGCCATCCTGGAGGGCGTGGGGGATCACGAGAATATTGGTGCGCTTTTCCGCAACGCTGCGGGCTTGGGCGTGGATGCGGTGCTCTTTGGCGCGGCAACGGCTGACCCGCTCTATCGCCGCGCGGTGCGCGTGAGCATGGGGCACGTGTTGCACGTGCCGTGGGCGCGGTTTTCGGGCAAAACGACGAACTGGCAGCACGGCCTGGACACGGTCCGTGAGGCGGGCTTTCAGATCATCGCGATGACCCCGGACACCGAGCTGAGCTTGGCGGACGCAGTGCGCACGGCGCGCCGCGAGCAGGGGGAGGCCGCGCGCATCGCGATCATGGTTGGTGCCGAAGGCCCGGGGTTGACCGAGCACGCGATGCGCGCGGCCGATGTGCGGGCGAAGATTCCGATGATGCCGGGGACGGACTCGCTGAACGTGGCGACGGCCGCTGCCATCGGCTTTTACGCCAGTCGCTACTAGGGGAGCACGTCGGAGCCTAGAACAGGCCGACGCGTGAGCTAGTTCCGCCCGCTGTTGCGGGCCAGGCGCTGGGCCTCGTCGCGGATCTTGCGGCCGATGTTCTTGATCCCGTAGCGGCCGCCCCAGGCCTGCTTGGCGCCGCGCACGGCGAGCCTACCGGTGGCGGCGGCGACGTCCTTCGCGAGCTCGGCTGCCGGCTTGACCTCAGTATTCGACGTACCTCCAGGGGTGTAGTCGTCGTAGCTGGCGCCGTCGTCAGCGCTGGACAGCCCGGAGTCCGCGGCGGACTGCGAACGCGCCCCAGCGATGCGGGAGGGATCGGCGGCCCGCGACTTCGTCCCCGGGCGGCCGTCGGTAGCGAAGGCGCTGATGTGGATGCTCGGGCCCGAACCGTCGGTGCTGATACCTAGCCATTCTTCGGTTGCAGCCGCGGCGATCTCGTGGGGGATAAACGGTAGCTGGATGCCCGTGGCCTCGGCGTTGCCCTCCCAAAAAGGCATCTCGAAGGGCATGGGAAGACCCACATCCTCCAGAATGTTCTCCCGGGTAGCGCTGAACGCTCGCTTGAGGGTGCCGCCGGACCAGTGGGCGAAGCCACCCAGGCCGCCGTAGGTCTGGGAGTCCTCGGATTCATCGGCGTCTTCGGGGACGTAAGCCGTGGCGTACACGTCCGCAGCAGCGACGAGGTTGCGGTAGTTTTCTGGAACCTCAGAGAGACGTAGCAGTCCCGGCATGATCGTTTGCACGACCGATACCTCGGGGAACGCACCGATGTAGAACTCGTGGACATCGGGTGAGGTGCTGCGCGTCATGTCGAAGTCCCCGATGTGGGTCAGTGGCCACGCTGGGTTGACCTGGGCGAGGTACTTGCGTGCGAAGCCACGGTCGGGGGCGGGCTCGGCATCCAACACGCTGCGGGGCTCCGCCGCGTTGACGAACCACAAAGTGACCAGCGTGTGCGGCTGGGTGATGACGCCACCCTGGTTGGGGTTTGCGGTGTCTTCGGCCATGGCTTAACCCTATCGACGGTGTGCTTTAGCGCTTCTTCTTCGGATTGGTGCGCACCCCCAGCAGGACGTCCTCCCAGTGCGGGGTGACGGCCTTACGGCGGCGCTTCTTGCCCTGCTCCTCGGTCGGGTGCAGGAGGAAGTCCTCGCCCTGTTCGGCGCCGGACTCAGCAGCTTCGCCGCTCGCCGGTGCGTTGCTTTGCTCCGGTGCGCGCTGACCCTCACGGCGCTCAGGGGGCGTGCCGCCCTGCGTGTTGGCGAACAGGTCGTGGGCGCCGGCTGCCGGGTGGCCACCACCGTCTTCGGCGTTGTCCACTGAGTGCAGCGGGGTCACGCTGCGCACCGGCTGGGAGAAACGCGGATCCACCAGGTCACGGGCCACGGAGTCCAGCGGGTGGACCAGGTTGTGGCCGCCGGTTGCGGAGGGCTCGAAGAGGAACTCAGCGGAGTGCGTGTTGGTCTGCCCTGCCGCAGCCTTCGCCCAGCTGACGGTCACTACCCATTGCCGGGACTGGTCCTGGTGAGCATCCCACTGGGTATCGGCGACGTTCTCTTCGCGCGCGGCGAAGGCGGTGGCCAGCGCCTCCCACAACGTGTGCTCGGACGTGCCCTCGCTCGTGGCCGGGCGGGCGGAGCGAGCCAGATCCGCGATGCGGGAGCGCTCCTGCAGGATGGGCCACGCATAAGGCTCGATGCGGGACTCATCCGTATCCGCTTCCTCGGCGAGTTCCGCGATGCTGGCGCCGTGGCGGACTCGGTCCTGGATCACGCGGGGGCTGAGCGCGATGCGGGTCCGGTGCGGGCGCCCGCTGCCCGCCTTGGTTCCGAAGCCCTTGCGGACGCGCTCCTCGTCTGCGGATTCCTGCTCGGTTTGGCGGGCGCGCTCGCGCTCGGCGCGGGCCCGGGACTCGTTCTCCCGCAGCTCGGAGAAAGCGGCGGCCAGCCCGTCACCAGAGGTAGCGGAACCGGCGTCGTCCTCCGACGCATCCCGCGCTTCGGCATCCAGATCCTCGGTGTCTGCCACCGACACTCCAGCAGCGTCCGGCGCTACGGTCGGCTCAGAGTCATGCTCGGAGCCCGACTCGCTGGCCCCGGCCGTCCCCAGCAGCTCGCGCAATTCGTCGGTGACCGCGAGGAAGAACTCCTCGGCAGGCTCAGCCCCCGCCGGTGCCTCGGCGGGTACGAAAACCAGCGACTGAGCATCGCTGTCAGTCGTTACCAGTTTCAGTTCCCTCATTGGGGGGCCTCCTTACACCTAAAAATCACTCTTAATAACTTTAACGAAGATTGCCTGTCGGTGTACCGCAGTCACCGTGGTTGCTTGGGTACGAACTCCCAGGCAGGTACGTCGGCGCCGGCCGGGCCCGGGTGATTATCGGGCGCGCGACCGGCGCAGGGGGGGCTGTAAGCAACCCCGGGTGGATCAGTTACTTCGCGGCGTGGCCGTTATCGAGGATCCAGTCGATCGCGCCGGTCAGCTTCTTGACGTCCTCCGGGTCGATGGCTGGGAACATACCGATGCGCAGCTGGTTGCGGCCCAGTTTGCGGTACGGCTCGGTGTCCAGGACGCCGTTGGCGCGCAGAATCTTGGCGATCTGGGCGGCGTCGATGGAGTCGTCGAAGTCGATGGTGCCCACGACCAGGGAGCGGCCGGACGCTGGGGTGACGAACGGGTTGGCACCGTCGCGGCTCTCGGCCCAGTTGTACAGGTGGCTGGAGGATTCGGTGGTGCGCTTGACCATGCCGTCCAGGCCGCCGTTGTCGTTCATCCACTTCACCTGGTTGTCGAGCATCACCAGGGTGCTGACCGCCGGGGTGTTGTAGGTCTGGTTCTTGCGGGAGTTATCGACGGCGGTCTTCAGATCCAGGAATGCCGGGATGTAGCGGTCGCTTGCGGCGATCTCCTCAACGCGCTCGATCGCGGCAGGGGAGAAGGCGGCGAGCCACAGGCCACCGTCGGAGGCGAAGCACTTCTGCGGGGAGAAGTAGTAGGCATCAGTCTGGGCGATGTCCACCGGAAGACCACCAGCGCCGGAGGTGGCGTCGATCAGGACGAGCGCGTCACCAGCCGGACGGGTGACGTCCACCATCGCGCCCGTGGAGGTCTCGTTGTGAGCCCACGCGACGACGTCCGCGTCCGCGTTATCCAGCTGGGACGGGGACGGTGCGGTGCCTGGTTCTGCCTCGATGATCTCCGGGGCGTCGAGCCACGGCGCCTTCTTGGACACGGTGGCGAACTTGCCGGAGAACTCGCCATAGGTGAGGTGGGCGGACTTGTTGCGGATCAGGCCGAAGCTAGCGGCGTCCCAAAACGCGGTCGCGCCACCGAGGGAGAGGACGATCTCGTGACCCTCAGGGAGGCTGAACAGTTCGCTCAAGCCTTCGCGGACGCTGCCGACGACATCCTTGACCCCAGCCTGGCGGTGGGAGGTGCCAATGATGGCTGCGCTATCGGCGATGGCTTGCAGCTGAGCTGGGCGAACCTTGGACGGGCCGCAACCGAAGCGACCGTCGTTGGGGATGAGCTCCTGGGGCAGAGTTGGCAGTTCGTTGTTTGGGGTTGCCATAGATTCGGACCTTCCTTGCTGTCCTAACTGTCCTCACTGCGTGGCCGCGTGAGGCGGTGGGCTTTGTGGTTCAGTTCTCATTTTAGCGGGCGGTCTTGTGCGCGCTGCCACCTGCTGGGGGGGTAGTGGCAGCGCACCCCAAGAATGTCGTGTAGCTCACATATGACGTAGGATGCTGGGGTATCCCACGGCGCTGTGGAACGGCAGCGGCAGGGAGCTTCGCTAGAGTCGCCTGGCGGCTCGGTGCCCGCTCATGCGGGGCAGCGCGCAAAATTTCAAGGTGTACGCCGCGAGACGAGCTACAAGCGCTATACACTGTTAGCTACGGACGTACTCCGCGTGTGGAGATATCGCACGTGAACTTTTTTAGAAAGGGATGGCAATTGGCTACCGATAATCAGGACAAAGCCGTTCTCCACTACCCAGGTGGAGAGTACGAAATGGACATCGTCAGGGCGACCGAGGGCAACGACGGTGTCGCGCTTGGCAAGATGCTGGCCGAAACCGGTCTGACCACCCTGGACCCTGGCTACGTGAACACGGGCTCCACCAAGTCCGAGATCACCTACATCGACGGCGCAAACGGCATTCTGCGTTACCGCGGTTACGACATCGCTGACCTGGCTAACAACGCCACCTTCAACGAGGTCTCCTACCTGCTGATCAACGGTGAGCTGCCGAACGAGGATGAGCTCAAGGAGTTCTCCGAGCGTATCCGCCGCCACACCCTCCTGGACGAGGACTTCAAGGCCGCATTCCGCGTCTTCCCGCGCGATGCTCACCCGATGAGCGTGCTGGCTTCCTCCGTGAACATTCTGTCCACCTACTACCAGGACGACCTGGATCCGCGTGACCCGGAGAAGCAGCAGCTGAACACCTACCGCCTGATGGCGAAGGTCCCGATGCTGGCTGCCTACGCTTACCGCGCAACCAAGGGTAAGCCGTACATGTACCCGGACAACTCCCTGAATGCTCGCGAGAACTTCCTGCGCAGCATGTTCGGCTACCCGACCGAGCCTTACGAGGTTGACCCGGTCGTCGTCGACGCGCTCGACAAGCTGCTGATCCTGCACGCTGACCACGAGCAGAACTGCTCCACCTCCACGGTCCGCATGGTCGGTTCCTCCGACGCCAACATGTTCGCCTCCGTCGCCGGCGGCATCAACGCACTGTCCGGCCCGCTGCACGGTGGCGCCAACCAGGCCGTTCTGGAGATGCTTGAGGATATCCACGCTAACGGCGACAACGCCGACGAGTTCATGACCAAGGTCAAGAACAAGGAAGACGGCGTGAAGCTGATGGGCTTCGACCACCGCGTCTACAAGAACTACGACCCACGCGCAGCGATCGTGAAGGAATCCGCTCACCAGATCCTGGATCACCTCGGTGGTGACCACCTCCTGGACCTGGCTATGAAGCTCGAGGACATCGCGCTGAACGATGACTACTTCATCGAGCGCAAGCTGTACCCGAACGTGGACTTCTACACCGGCCTGATCTACCGCGCGATGGGCTTCCCGACCGACTTCTTCACGGTCCTGTTCGCCATCGGCCGTCTGCCGGGCTGGATCGCTCACTACCTGGAGCAGGTCAACGATCCGACCGCGCGCATCAACCGCCCGCGTCAGATCTACACCGGCCAGGGCGAGCGCAAGCTCAACCGCTAAGTGCTGCTAGCCGAGCCGCGTGAGAAAGTGGTTCGCGTGAGCTATACCGGCTACGTACAGTCGGTGTTGTGACACCCCGCCTCCTGCATAGGGCAGGGGCGGGGTGCTTTTTTGAGAAGAAAATTTGCCGGCCGGTGAAGGCTGGCGTGAGGAGAGTGGCAAAAATGTCGAAGCCGCAGATTGACGCTGGGGCTGGTCCGGCGCCTGAAGAGCTCGTGATCGAGGACCTGGTGGTCGGCGACGGTGCTGAGGCCGTGTCGGGCGGCATGGTTGAGGTCCACTACGTGGGGGTGGACTTCGAGACCGGCCAGGAGTTCGATTCTTCCTGGGACCGCGGCGAGTCGATCCAGTTCCCGCTCTCGGGGTTGATTGCTGGTTGGCAGGAGGGTATCCCGGGCATGAAGACTGGTGGCCGCCGGAAGCTGACGATCCCGCCGGCGCTGGCTTACGGCCCGGCTGGCACTCCGCACCCCCTTGCGGGCCGCACGTTGGTCTTCGTCATCGATCTCATCGATGCGAAGTAGCTGGCACGGCGTGAGCCCTTTGGGTGACGCAGGCTAGCTAGAACGCATACAACCCCCGCCCCCGGGTCCTTGAGGCCCGGCCGGGGGTTGTGCTGTGTAGGGAATATCATCGGCCTCGTTGGTGGTGGTCGGGGGTCGACTTGAACCTGGGATTTGAGCTTCGCGATCAGCAGCTAAGGCTAGGCATTGTATGGTTAGGCTAGCCTTGCTATCCTTGCGGAGGTTGTTGAGCGTTGCGTTGTTAGCGTGGCCTTCCGGCGGACTTTCCCCCGACTCTTTGGGCCGTTTATGCCGCGACGTTTCGCTATAGCCGAAGCGTCATAAATTTCTCACACCTTTAAGGCCCGATATGTTCCTGAAGAAGACCCTGAGCCGCCGAGCGGCCATCAAGACCACTGCAGCCCTCGCTGCATCCGCCCTCGTTCTGACCGGCTGCGCGCGAGGGGAGGAGCAGACCTCAGGGGGAGAGGGGGCAGGCAATGAGCGAGTCGCGGCAGTTGGTCTTGGGGATGCCGATACCCTGCTAGCCCTCGGTATCCAGCCGGTCTTGGTAGCACCGTGGGGTGCAGAGGGCGATGTGGATGCCGCGGGTGTTGGTCCATGGGCAACTGACAAGCTTGGTGACGAGACCCCAGACACTGTCTATGGCACCGGTAGCGGATTCACCGCCGAAGTCTTGGAAAAGATTTCGGCTGCCGACCCTGACAAGATCATCGCTGTGAACAACGCCGTGGATGAGCAGGCGAAGAAGGCTCTCCACGACATTGCCCCAACTACCGTCAAGCCAGAGGGAACGACGGACTGGCAGATTCCGTGGCGAGACCAGGTAACCCAGATCGCGCAGGCTGTGGATAAGAAGGAGGAGGGAGACAAGCTCGTCGAGGAGACGCAGAAGGCTTTCGACGACTTCCAAAAGCAGCACCCTGAGCTCAAGGGCAAGCGTGCGGCTATCGTCATGCCCTACGACGGCAAGATTGGCCTGTACACCTCTGGCGATGGTCGAGGACAGTTCATCGAGAACTTGGGCTTCGACATTCCGAAGGAGCTTGAAGGCAAGGGCGGTGAATTCTACCGCGACATCGCTCCCGAGAACTACAGCGAGCTCAACAACGTGGATTACCTCTTTGTGCTCGATTACCAGGGGGCAGCGGAGACTCTGAAGAAGGATCCAACCTTCAGCAAGCTCGAGGTGGTCCGCGAGGGCAAGGTGCACTGGATGGAGGAAAACGTCGGTAACGCGATGAGCATGCCCAACCCCCTGAGCATCCCGTGGGCCGTCGAGAAGTTCTCCGATGCGGTCTAACTGCAGAGCTCTGTGATCAAAACGTTTTCACCGCTCGTCTCTCCCGCACAGCAGCCCCCTGGCGGTGCGGGGGCTAGGCGTGCCCTCTCCGTTGCCGCGGTTACGCTTGGCGCACTGGTTTTTCTGGTGCTTTTGATGATTGCCTCCCTGTACCTAGGGGCCCGCAGCCTGTCTGCGGGGGAGGTGACCAGCATCCTCCTGAACGGGCCGCACCGGGCTACGCAGTCTGGCGCTAATGCGGAACGGGCAGGAATTATTTGGGACCTACGCGTGCCACGCACTCTCTTGGCCGTGCTCGCGGGAGCAGCCCTCGCTATGGCGGGAGCGATCGCACAGAGCTGGACACGAAACCCCTTGGCAGACCCGGGCATCATTGGAGTCAACGCCGGCGCGGGGTTCGCGGTTGCCGTTTCACTCACTGTGGGATGGGCGACATCGGTCGGGCACCGGGCAGTGGCAGGGCTTATCGGTGCAGCCATTGCCGCGCTTGTTGTCCTGCTGATCTCCCGGGTCTCCCGCGACCCACTGACGCTGGTGCTGGTAGGAGTCGGCGTCACCTTCACCCTGCAAGCGGCGACGAACATGTTGAGCCTCTATTCTTCCGACACCCTGGAGGGACTGCGCCGCTGGACCGTCGGCTCCACCGCAGGTCGCGGTATGGATGACGTGCTGATGGCGGCTGTCGGCCTTGCCCTCGGGGCGCTGTGCGCGGCATTAGCGGCGCGCCCACTGGATCTTCTGGCCATGGGGGAGGATGCGGCTCGTTCCCTCGGCGGCTCGCCCGCCCGGGCACGTCTGCTCGCCGCCGCCGCGGTGGTTATTCTTGCCGGCTCGGCGACCGCGACCGTGGGGCTTGTTACTTTCGTGGGTTTTGCCGTACCGCATCTACTGCGGCCTGTCACGGGCCCTGGGCTTACCCGCTTGCTGGTGCCCACCGCGGTGGTTGGCGGTGCTGCCACCCTGTTGGCGGACGTCGTTGGCCGTTTCATTCTGCAGCCGAATGAACTCGAGATGTCGATTGTTCTGGCGATCTTCTGTGCACCCATTATGGTTCTGGCGGTTCGGCGTCGGAGAAGCGTTTCGGGTTCGAAAGACGCGGAGGTGACGGTGTGAGAGGCATGACGGCATTGCACGCAGTCAAGCGTGCTCGCACCAGGCGTATCTTCCTGGCGACATTCGGCTTCGCCGCCGCCACGGTGCTATGTTATTTGCTCATTCTTGGGCAGGGGGCTGTGAAGCTTAGCCCGGCGGAGGTGCTTGACGTTCTCACCGGTGGCGGTACGCGACAGGCGATCAACGTTGTGTGGGATCTGCGCCTTCCTGTCGCCATTGCCACCGTCGTGGTCGGCGCGGCCCTGGGGCTCGCCGGATCATGGACTCAGGCTATGGCCCGCAACCCGCTAGCCAGCCCTGATATTCTCGGCGTTTCTGGCGGTGCCGCAGTGCTTGTTGTTGCAGGCACAGTGCTTGCCCGACCGGCATGGAGCGAGGGGATCCCAACGTTTTGGTGGCGTGCGGGGCTCGCCCTCCTCGGTTCCCTGGTGATTGTCGCGTTGCTTATGTTGCTCGGCGGCTTTGGCACCTCGCAGCGCGTAGTGCTCATTGGGCTGGCGCTTTCTTTTCTGACGCAGGCCTTGGTGCAGTACCTTTTGCTTAAAGCGGAGCTGACCCGTGCTGCTGATGCCCAAACCTGGCTCGCTGGTTCCACCGGTTTCGTCCGCACCGAAGCGTTGCTGCCCATGGTGTTGGGAATGTTGCCTTTCGTGGTCTTGGGGCTCGTGGTCGCGGTCGATCTGCCGCTTTTTGCTCATGACGACGCCACCGCGTCCACGCTTGGCGTAAATGTCACCAGGGTGCGTTCTATCTTGCTGATCGCAGCGACGGGCATTGTTGCGGTCGTGGTGTCCTTTGTTGGCCCGATCGGATTTATCGCTTTGTTGGCCCCTCAGTTGGCCAAATTAGTGGCTGGCACCCCCGCGCCTCATCCATTGTGTGCCACTGTGGCAGGGTCCGCTCTCATGGCTTTTTGCGCGGTTGTGGCAGGTGCGCTGCCTTTTACTGCTCCTGTGGGTTTGGTGACCGCGATGATCGGCGGACCTGCGCTGATTTGGTTGGTGTGGTTGGCTGCGCGTCGCGGAACTGTGAAAGGAATGATCCAATGAGTATCCGAGCCGAGCACGTGACGGCCGGCTATAGCGACGCCCAGAGCATCGTGAAGGATGTCTCTTTTGAAGCGCAGCCGGGGCAGGTCACAACACTGCTGGGGCCCAATGGCTGTGGCAAGTCCACCTTGCTCAAGGCGCTTTCTCGGCTTCTCGTGCCCAGCCAGGGGCGGGTGTGCGTAGGAGATAAGGACGTCCACAGCCTGGGCGCTCGCGAGGCTGCCCGGATGATTGCGCTCTTGCCACAACATCCGATCTGCCCACCGGGATTGACGGCAGGGGAGCTCGTGGAGCGCGGGCGGCACCCCTACCGGCGCGCACTGTGGGGCGGGAGCGAATCGCCCTCCGAAGATCGGAAGAAGGTGCGGGAAGCGTTGGAGAAAACAGCGACCGACCACCTTGCAGCTCGTGATGTGGCGGCGCTCTCCGGTGGCCAGAGGCAGCGCGTCTGGATGGCGATGGTGCTGGCGCAGGACACGCCAGTGGTGTTGTTGGATGAGCCCACAACGTACCTCGACCCAGCGCATGCGATGGAGATCCTGGGGATCGTGCGTGAGCTCGCTCGGGAGGGCAAAACGGTCGTGACGGTACTGCACGACCTCAGTCTGGCTGGCTCCTTCAGCGACACCATGATCGTGATGAAGGAAGGCAAAAAGATCGTGCAGGGCACACCGCGGGAGGCGTTAACGGAGGATGTGCTCCACGAGGCCTATGGTCTGCGCGCGGAGGTGTGGAAGGACCCCCGTGGGGCAGCGCCGATCATCGTGCCACGAGGCGTCGTCGGCAATCCCACCCAGGCCCCCTAGCACCACACCGCCGAGGACAGTGGGAAGTCCCAGGGCGGTGGCAAGGCCTAGCGCGGTACAAGCCAAGCGCAGTAGCAACGTGTTCTGGGCGGTGCGATCTGTCTCGAGCTAAGGGCGAGCCCTGCCGACGAGCCAGTATGGGCACCATTGCACGGAGTCGCTGTGAAAGGTCCCAGGAGTTAACGGCGTGGCGCCGTACCTCTTTACAGAGCTGTCCTTCGCCCGCCACCCAGACATACGCCGCACGGGTGGCCGGGTGGCTGGCTTCGTCGAGTTGACGAAGATGCGACAGGGTGGAGCCGCATCACTCTGTGATGGCGCAGAAAACCACCGTTAAGCTGCCTAGCTTCTCTTCCCAGTGTGCGCGTAGCAGCGGTTCTAAGGAGACTGGACGGCGATCCGACGCACGTTCTTTGCCGGAGCGCTGATGCCGCACACCTCAGCGGGGATGATGCGATGAGCACGCTCACTCGGCAGATCGAGTAGGTGGTGATCAGCGTATGAAGCGGGGCGAATGGCGCTGATCGCGAGGAGGATCCATGAGATTCTGGCTCTTCGGCATAATACTGGTAAGCCACCCTTGGTCCTGATTGCGTGGGGTCGATGGGGCAGGGGGGACCGTGCCCGGGGCTAGAGCGCACACAACCCCCGCCTGGTTCTCGGGGAACCAAAGCGGGGGTTGTGCCGTGAGTGGCTGAGACCAGAGGTGGCTGAGAGGCTATTTCAGCGCGCCGATCCAGCTCATCTTCTTGCCGTTATGCAGGATCGCATTGCGGTAGATTCGCGCCACCAGCGCCAGCACAGCGATGACCACGACGACGCAGAGCCCATAGGCTGCGAGCACCGCTGGCAAGCTCATGTGCCCGGCTACGTAATGCAGCGGGGCGACGGCCAGGCTGAACGGCGGAAGCCAGCCGAGCACCTGCATGATGGTGCTATCGAGCGCGCTGAAACCGAACGCGGGGGCATAGACCATGCCGAAGACGAACAGCAGGATCGGCATCTGCGTGGATTGGAGGTCTTCGGTGCGGCTCACCATCGAGCCCGCGGCGGCGTAAAGACTGCCGAAGAAGAGCATGCCCAGGATGAAGGACACCAGGATCATCGGCAGCACCGACATGTCGAACTCGAAGCCATCGGCCAGCCCGGAGATTGACAGAGCCGCCACGCTGGCGAGGACGATCGCGGCTGTGGCTACCAGGCCCACAATGGTGTTGCCGATGAGCTTGCCCGCAAGGAAGTCCAGTGGCCGCACGCTCGCCAGGATGATCTCCACGACGCGGGAGGACTTCTCCTCGGTGATGCGCCCGCCAATGTTTCCAGCGAAGAGCATGATGAAGAAGGTCATCAGCATCATCCCCAACATGACGGTGACGATGGCGCCCATCTGCTCTTCGACAGGATCCTCGCTGATATCCGTGGTTTTCACGTCTGCGGTGCCCATCGCCTCGCCGAATTCCTGCGGGTTGATGCCGAGTTTGTCCAGGGCCTCATTCTGAGTCAGCGTGCCCGTCACAGCCGCGACAGTTGCCTGGACGCTGCTCTTAGGCTGCCCGTCGCTGAGCAGCTCATAGCCCTCGTCGGTCTTGATCAGGGCTGCGTCGATGTCCTCCTTCACCGCGGCCTCCGCGGCATCGCGGCTGGTGGCATCGGCGACGGAGAGTTTTTCGACGTTGTCTCCCAGACTGTCTTGCACCTGCCTGAACTGCTCGGCAGATATGCCCACCACCGCGAGTGCCGGGGCGCTGTCCTCCCGATTGTTGAAGTAGCTGGCTACGCCGATGCCACCAATCGCGAGGAAGAGCGTAATGATTAGGGAGAAGATGATTCCCTTGTTCCGCATCGCGACGGCGATCTCACGGGTGGCGACGGTGCGGATCGTGTTTGAACTGGTGTAACTCATGCTGCGCCTCCCGCACGGGTCGTGCTTTCTTCCGCGGCCTGCTGCTGTGCCCCCTGGATGACTTCCTGGAATAGGTCGGTCAGGTCGGGGATGCGGCGCTGGAAGCGGTGAACCGGACCGGCTGCTAGCGCGTCACGCAATAGCTCCTGGTCGCGGTCGTGGCGGTCGACCTGCAGCAGGACGGCGCCGTCGTCCTCACCAACGAAGGTGGCGAATTCCGGGTACCAGTCACGCGCCGGGGTCCCGACTTCGAAGACGACTGGACCGCGCTCACGCAGTTCTTGGACGCTACCCTCGGCCTGCATCTGGCCGGCGGTGATGATGCCCACGCGGTCGCAGAGCCGTTGGACCAGGTCCAGCTGGTGGGAGCTGAAGAGCACCGGTACTCCGCGCTGGGCGCGCTCGACGAGCATCTCGGACATCACCTGCACGGCGACCGGATCCAACCCAGAAAAAGGCTCGTCCAGGATGAGGACATCCGGGTCGTGGATGAGGGAGGCCGCCAGCTGGACGCGCTGCTGATTGCCCAAAGAGAGCTCCTCCAGCTTGTCCTGGGCGCGTCCCCCTAGATCCAGGCGCTCCAACAGGTCCTGCGCGGCGGCAGCTGCAGCGGACTTATCCATGCCGTGGAGGCGGCCGAAGAAACTCAGCTGGTCCGCAATCTTTTCCTTGTTATAGAGCCCGCGTTCCTCCGGCATGTAGCCGATCCGGCGGCGCAAGTCATCGTTCATTGGGGTGCTGCCGAGGCGGACCTCGCCCGAGTCAGCTGCCAGGACCCCCAATGCGATGCGCATCGTCGTGGACTTTCCTGCACCGTTGGAACCGACGAAGCCGTAGATCTCGCCCGGTTGGACGGAAAAGCTCATGTCCTTCAGTACGTGGTGGTCACCGTAGAATTTATTTAATTTCTCGATGTGGAGCGCTGTCCCTGTCATCCGTTCCTTTGCTAAACGTTGGTGGCGTTCGTGGCTTACGGGAGTGCGGAAACGCGCGAATGGAGGCGACGTTTCTGTGCACTAAGTATTTTACCGATCGGGCTGGGGCCACAGCGGGGTGGGTTGGAAAAAGGTAAACAGGGAGGCATGCCAACTATTACCCAGAATTTGAACGATAATTCCGTCATTCCACTGCTGATCATGAACGATGGTCGGCAGATCCCGCAGCTGGGCTTCGGTACCTTCCAGCTGTCCGGCGAGACCTGCTACAACGCCGTGCGGGCCGCGATCACCGCGGGCTACCGCCACATCGATACCGCCGCGGTCTACGGCAACGAGGAAGAGGTCGGTCGCGCCATTCAGGACGCCATCGATGCCGGCGAGGTGACTCGCGAGCAGCTCTTCATTACCACGAAGCTGTGGAACGATAGCCACGACCGTGTCGCCGGTGCTTTGGATGCCTCCCTGGAGCGCCTCGGCCTGGACTACGTGGACCTGTACCTGATCCACTGGCCAGTGGAGAAGATCGGCATGTTCGCCACCGCCTACCGGGACATGGTGACCCTGCGGGATCAGGGGAAGACCGCCAGCGTCGGCGTATGCAATAGCTACCCAGAGGTTCTGGACAAGATGATCGAGGCTAGTGGCGATACCCCGGCCGTGAACCAGATCGAGGTCCACCCCGGTTTCAACCAGGATGAGCTGCGTGCAGAGAACACCAAGCGCGGCATCCTGACCGAGTCCTGGTCCCCGTTGAAGCAGGGACAGAACCTGGATAGCCCGGCCTTCCAGGCCATCGCGGACGCCCACGGGGTGAGTGTCGCGCAGGTCATCATCCGCTGGCACATCCAGCGCGGCGACGTGGTGATCCCGCGTAGCTCCAAGCCGGAGCGCATCCGCAGCAACGCGGATGTGTTCGGTTTCCAGCTGACTGAGGAACAGATGCAACGTATCACCGCGATCGAGGAGGGCGAGGCGGGCCGCCGCGGCCCGAACCCGCATACCTTCTACGAGGGGACCTCGCTGCAGAAGCAGTAGTTCTCCCGTGATCGACCAAAAACCGCCCGGCCGGTGGGCGTGGGCGGTTAGGTTGAGGGTGTGAACAAGAATAATTCCGGCGCGGGTCAGGCCACGGTCCGTGTCGGCTTTTCCAAGGAGCAAGGGCCGTACGGCGAACGCCAGGTCGGGGTGATTACCCTCGATCGGCCCGAGAAGCGCAATGCTTTGCGCACGGCAGAGTGCCTCGCCATCGCGGACGGCGTGCGGGAGCTCGTGGACGCGGGTGCGCGGGCGATCCTTCTTACGGGCACCGGCCCTGTCTTGTGTGCTGGCGCCGACCTTGGGGGCGGGGTGTACGCGGAGGGTTTCGATAAGGCTGTCGAGGCCATGTTGCACGCAGTATTGGCGGCACCAGTGCCGGTCATCGCGGATGTTTACGGGCCTGCGATCGGGGCGGGGTGCCAGCTGATCCTGGCTTGTGATCTGCGGGTTTTTCAGGATGCGGGGGAGTGCTGGGTTCCCGTGGCGCGCCAGGGCTTCGCTCTCGATGAGTGGACGCATAGCCGCGCCGTGGAGCTCATGGGTGGGGCATGGGCGCGCAATATTTTTCTCGGTGGGGCGCACCTGGGCGCTGAGCAGGCCCGCGGGATGGGCTTCGCTATCGACCCGCGTGGTGCGACCGCGAAGCAGTTCGCCGCCAAGATCGCAGCCCAGGCACCCCTATCGATGGAGCATTCCAAGGCGACGCTGAACTCGCTGGGCGACGACGGGACCACGCGGGAGAAGACCCGGGCCCGCCTGCAGGAGCTTTTCTCCACCACCTGGGCCAGTGAAGATGCGGCCGAGGCGCGGGCGGCCCGGTGCGAGGGGCGGGCGCCGAAGTTTCACGGCCGCTAATCCAGAGCGTGATCTAGGGCACGCGCGCGATGACCTCGGTATTCGGGATGAAGAACGCCGCGCCACCGGTGGTGGCCCATTGGGACCAGCCGTCGGTGATCTGGGCCAGGGCCTCGCGAGTGACCGTGCCGAGCTGGTCGGGCACGAGTTCGCCGTCATCCGTCACCGCGGTATCAGGAAAATCCTCGCCGAGCGCGGCGGCGGTCGTGCGGACGGAGTGGGAAGACATGCTGCGCTGCGTCCATTTCTCGGCCAGAGCAGCGCGCTCGGCCTCGCTGGCGTAGGCAGTAAGGCTGCCGCTCACGCTGAGGTTGCTAAGCCCCGCGGAGTAGAAGGTATGTGGTAGCTGGCGGCCCATGGCGGGGTTGCCTTCGTGGGTTGCCAGACCGACGGAGAAGGTCGCGCGCCAGCGGGATAGCCCCGGGCTGGGCGGGAACCACGTCATCGCGCCGAAGTCGGCGTCCCGGACGGCGATGATCCCGCCGGGCTTCGTGACGCGCTGGAACTCCTGGAGCACGACCTGCGGGTCCGCGACGTGGTGCAGGACCTGGTGGCAGAAGACGACGTCGAAGGTGTCGTCCGCGAAAGGGAGTTGGTGGATGTCCGCCTGCTGGAACGGAATGTCTAGCTGCTTGTCGGAAGCGAGCTCAGTGGCCTCCGCGACCGCTTCGGCGGATTGGTCGACCCCGGTGACCTGTGCGGGCGTACCACCGAGGTGGGAGATGTGTTCGGCGAGGTTCGACGTGAGGGATCCCTGCCCGCAACCAGCGTCGAGCAGCTGTGTGCTCGCGCTCAGGTGGGGGATTAGGAACTCGGGCACGTCGAGTGGTGCGGGGAAAGCGTGTGGGTCCGGCGCGGACTGTGCCGGAGTGGTCGGATTCTGGGCTTCGGGATTCATGGCTTCATGCTAGGTGAGCGGGCTCCCCACCGCATTTAGGTGACATGTCACGTACGTTTGGGTTAAGGTTAAGGGTATGCAATTCGGAATCTTCACCATCGGCGATGTCACCCCCAACCCGGTCACGGGGGACGTGCCCAGCGAGCACGAGCGCATCAAGAACACCGTCGAGATCGCGAAGAAGGCGGAGGCCGAGGGGCTGGACGTCTTCGCCACTGGCCAGCACCACAATCCGCCGTTCATCGCGCCCGCGAACCCACCCATCCTGCTGGCGAACCTCGCCGCGCAGACCGAAACCCTCCAGCTCTCGACTGCGACCACGCTGATCACCACCACCGACCCGGTGCGGATCGCGGAGGATTACGCCTATGCCCAGCACCTCGCGGAGGGTCGCGTGGACCTCATGCTCGGCCGCGGCAACACCGGCCCCGTCTATCCGTGGTTCGGTAAGGACATCCGCAAGTCGATCCCACTGTCCGTGGAGAATTACCACCTGCTGCGTCGCCTGTGGCGCGAGGAGGACCTGACGTGGAAGGGCGAATTCCGCACCCCACTGCAACAGTTCACGTCCACCCCACGGCCCCTGGACGACGTCCCACCCTTCGTATGGCACGGTTCCATCCGCTCCCCGGAGATCGCGGAGCAGGCCGCGTACTACGGTGATGGGTTCTTCCATAACCACATTTTCTGGAACATCGAGCACACCCAGCAGCTGGTGGAGCTGTACCGCCAGCGCTTCGAACACTACGGACACGGTTCAGCCGACCAGGCGATCGTGGGGCTGGGTGGGCAGATCTTCGCCGCCGGTACCGAGAAGGAGGCAAAGGCCACCTTCCGGCCGTACTTCGATAACGCCCCGGTCTACGGGCACGGCCCGTCGCTGGAGGAATTCGAGCGCATCACCCCGCTGACGGTCGGCACCCCGGAGCAGATCATCGAGCGTTACCTGGGCTACGCTGACGCGGTAGGCGACTATCAGCGCCAGCTCTTCCTGATCGACCACGCCGGCCTACCGCAGGAGATGGTGCTCGAGCAGATCGAGATCCTCGGTAGGGAGATCGTGCCGGTCCTGCGGGAAGAGTTCGAACGCCGCCGCCCGGCGCACGTGCCCTCCAATCCGCCGACCCACGCCACACTGGTGGCGGAGGGGCCGGAGTCCCCGCACCGGCAGGTGCAGCCCGCGCAGGTTCAGTAGTTCGGCAGTGGTAGTGGCCGGGTGAGGTCGCGCAGGTCTAGAATCGCCGCTGGAAGTGCAAGGAAAGGATGGAGCAGAAGAGTTCATGAACTCACTCATCGTTCTCAACGGAGGTTTGGGAAGCCCGTCGACGACCCGCAAGCTCGCCGAGCGTATCGCCGGTGCGGTGGAATCCCAGGTAGGCCGCCGCGGGGAGTCCGTGGCTGTGGAATACATCGACATCCGCGAGTACGCCGCCGATCTGGCGACGATGATGACCACTGGGATCGCCTCGGAGAGGCTCAAGGCAGCCCAGGATAAGATCACCGCCGCCGACGCGATGGTCGCCGCGAGCCCGGTCTTTGCTGCCAGCTACTCAGGTCTGTTCAAGATGTTCATGGACGCCCTGGACCCGAACGCGATCACCGGCATGCCCGTGATCATCGCTGCCACCGCCGGGACGCCGCGACACTCCCTGATGCTCGAATACGCGATGCGCCCGCTGCTGAGCTACCTGCGCGCGGACGTCATGAGCACCGCGGTCTTCGCAGCCACTGATGATTTCGGTGGCGGGGAGGGCCTCGACCGGCGCATCGAACGCGCCGCCAGCCAGCTCGCCGACGAGATCGCACGGGTCTCCGGCGCCGTCGAGGGGCTGGGGCCTTCTTCTCAGGTCAAGCGCAGCTCCGGCAACGACGTGTCTGCGGACGTTCCGGATTTTCTGAATCTGCTCTCCGGCCACGACGGCAACTAGCCCTTCGGTGGCAGTTCGCCGTCCATGACGACCTTCTCCTGTGCCGGATCCCAGGTGAAGGTGGCGTGAGCTTCGCCCGAGCGTTCCGCATTAGCCTCGCCGGGCTTGGCGTAGAAGTAGGTCACCGCCAGGGTCTGGTCGTCGACCCGCTTGACGTCGGGGGAGAAGCCCTGCGGCTCGGCGGTGGCGGTGCCCACGTACTCACCCTTGTTGAAGAGCATGATGTGGTACGGGCTGGATCCGGTTGCGCCGTTGATCGTCAGCACGATGGGGGAGAGATCAGCGCAAGGATCGTAGAGGTCCGTGCCAGCATACTTGGTGTTCCACGTCCAGTCGGTGCCCTTTGGGGAGGCAAGTTTGCCCACATTTTGTCGCAGCGCCTCCTCTGCAGGGGGGTCTCCGCACTGCTTCTCCGGTTTCTTGCCCGGCTCACTCTCCTGCGCCGGGGACTTCCTCGTCGGCTCAGGCTTCGGCTGGTCCTTCGCCTCCGAGGGCTTCGACTCCTTCACCGTCTGGGTGACGGTTGCCGGCGAGCTCGCGTTGGCAGCATCGGTGCCGGTGTCATCATCGCTGCACGCGCTCAGTGTTCCCACCAAGGTGCAGGAGAGGGCGATGGAAAGTGCAACTTTTTGGTACCTCATGCCCCTGAGGCTACGCCCCCAAAAAAGCTTTGTCAGCAAACGTTTATACGTTTAAAAAAATGTGCTTTTTGCTGGATAATGATGGTTTTAGGGGTGCCTGGGCTCATTCCGGGCAAAAATCTGGGAACTGAATAACCTTTTGCCGTGCCTTCTATGGTGGTTCATTCAATCCACAATCGAAAGGTGCATGCGTGTCTCGAAATACGCAGCGGCGCAGCGGTTTGCCCGCGCTGACCAGGAGGATACACTTTTATGCCGGGCTATTCATCGCCCCATTCATCCTCATAGCGGCATTGAGTGGCGCGCTCTACGCCATCGCGCCCACCCTTGAAAATGTCGTCTACAAGGACGTTGTGAAGGTGACCGCACCAGAAGGTGGCACAGGTTCAGAGGTGCCGTTGGGAGAACAGGTCAAGGCCGCACAGGCCGTCCACCCGGAGCTCGACGTGGCACAGGTGTGGCCCTCCTCGAAGGCAGATGAGGCGACCCGCGTGCTGCTCACCGACGAGTCCCTGGCCGATAATGGCGAACTTCGCAGCGTCTTCGTCAATCCGTACAACGGGGCAGTGTTGGGCGACGAGCCGAGCTACTCCGGTCTCGGGGAGCTGCCACTGCGCCACTGGATATCCGCGACGCACAAAAATCTGCACCTCGGGGAGGTGGGCGAGCTGTACTCGGAGCTCGCCGCGAGCTGGATGTGGGTCGTCGCCCTGGGCGGGCTATTCCTGTGGTGGCGCATCGCGCGGAAGCGGGCCCTGACTGGTCTCAAGAACAAGAACGGACACCGCCGCAAGGTGCTCAACCTGCATGGCGTGCTCGGCGCTTGGCTGTTGGTGGGCATGCTGGGGCTCTCGGCGACCGGAATTACCTGGTCCGTTTTTGCCGGGAATAATGTGGACCGCACGATTACCTGGCTGGGTGGTAAGGCCGAGCCGATCGAGACTCCCCTGGCTGCCGAGCCAGAAGCTGCGGAGGCACACGCGCACGCAGAACATGACCACTCCGGTGCGGGGGCAACGAGCAGTTTGTCTCCATGGCTGGTGGCGAACCAGGCGGCAACCGTCCTGGAAACCGCACGTGCTGAGGGGCTGACCGGCCAGGTGCGCCTGTTCGTTCCGGAGGACACCGACCATGCGTGGCAGGTCAGCGAGCGCTGGGTGCCCTGGCGGTTGACCTCCGATGCGGTGAGCGTCAACGGCGAAAACGGCGACGTCGTCGACAGGCTGCCGTTCTCTGAACTGCCGCTGTTCTCCAAGCTCACGCAGTGGGGTATTTACCTCCACATGGGCATCATGTTCGGTCTGCCGCTGCAGATCGCCCTGGCGGTTCTTGCTCTAGGGATCTGCGCGATGGTGGTGATGGGGTACATCATGTGGTGGCGTCGCCGCCCAACGAAGAACGCTGTCGCCGGTGTTCCGGGACAGGCGGAGCTCAGCCGCAAGGACTGGGCACTCCTTGCCCTCATTGCAATTCCAGTGGGCCTGTTCCTGCCGCTGCTGGGGATCAGCTTTGCGGTCATGTTGGCAGTGGATAGGCTCCTCGCACGTCGCCAGAAGAATGTCGTAGCTAGCGACGGCAACTCTGGGGCAGGGGAACAGACGGGACACAAGGCAGAGAAAGAACTCCAGCCTGCCTAAGACTTCCTCTGCTCTGGGGGATTGCGGGCTCTCGTGTGCGAGCAAGCGTTAGGCCTTGGCCTTTGCTTCCTCTTGTTCAATCTCAGCATTGAATTCGCGCTTCGAGGACTGCCACTGGTCCTCGGTCATGCCGATCCGCCAGTAGCCAGAAATGGACACGTCAGAGCGCGGAATCTCCGAGTCGACGAAGAGGAAGCGGCGCATTTCCTTAATCATCTCGGCGACACCGTGGATAAACCAGCTGGTTTTCTTCCCCGCTGGCACGCCGGCTGCGCGCACCACGCGAGAAAGCTCCGTTCCGTGGGTTGCCCCATCGCGGATAACCCAGTTGATGTCCACACCCTCGCGGGTAGGGAGCTCAAACTTCCGGTCCGCTGCCTCGACCTCGATATAGGCGGTCGCCGTGGCGCCCTCGGGAAGGCGCTTCAGGCCCGCGCCGATGGCTGGTGCAGCGGACTCATCGCCGGCGAAGACAAAATGGTCATATTCTTCCCCAGGTCCCCACGCGCCGCCCGGGCCGAAGAATCCAATTGTCGCCCCAACCCCGGCTGCGCGCGCCCAGGGGGCAGCCAGGCCGGAATCGCCGTGGGTGACGAAGTCGACGTCGAAGTCCCCGGTTTCTGGGTCCAGATTAATCAGGGTGTAGGTGCGGGTAACGGGCTGCTTATCCCTGGGCTGCTCCTCGCGAACCTTCTCGATATCGAATGGCCACGAGTAATCAGCGCCCTCTGGCGTGAAGAGCAATTTGAGGTAGTGATCAGTAAATTCCAGCTGCTTGCCCACAAATGCAGGAGAGTTCAAGCTCAAACGAACTAGATCTGGCGAGAGCTGGCGACGGCCAGTCACGGTTGCTTCGTTGGCCTTACGGGGTTTGCGCTTCGGCGCTGAACTTTGCGGCTG
>DYZK01000028.1 GCA_020741275.1 Corynebacterium urealyticum | reverse complement strand
AGGAGGACCTTGCGGCCGAACTCCGCAAGTGCGGCGCCCATGTTGATCGTCGAGGTGGTCTTGCCGACCCCACCCTTCTGATTACACATGGCGATGATGGTCGCAGGCCCATGAGAGGACAGCGGCTCCGGGTCCGGCAGCGGGCGCATGGGGCGCCCCGTGAGCCCGAGTTCTTCCTCGGGCTTATCGAAAAGCGCGTCGGAGCTCTGCACTGTCAAGCCCTCTCCCTTGTCTAACGGTCATTTCAGAGCGCGGTTGGCGCTCCCACTACACATAGATTACGCGTAGATTACGCCGGTGCAATTCCCTCTACCCCATTTTCCGCAGGCTTTTCGAGCGGTTCAGCTGAGTCAAAAGCCGAGGTTGATACTAGGCAAGGCTTAAGCCTTGAAAGGTCTCTAGTTCGAGCGCGGGTGGCTCTCCGACCACGCCTCCCGCAGGTGGTCCGGGCTCACCTTCGTATAGATCTGCGTGGTCACCACATTGCTGTGGCCGAGCAGCTCCTGCACCACGCGGATATCCGCCCCGCCCTCCAACAGGTGCGTGGCGAAAGAGTGCCGGAAGCTGTGCGGGCTGACCCCGGCCACCCCAGCCTTCTCGCTGACCGAGGAGACCATGTTGAACGCCGACTGCCGCCCCATTCGCCCGCCATTGCGGTTCAGAAACAGCGCCGCCGAACCCTTTTTGTTGAACGCAGGGCGGACCCGCACCAGATAGTGCTGCAACGCATCCAGCGCCGGATCCCCCACCGGGACGACCCGCTCCTTCGAGCCCTTACCCCGAACGATGACGAGTTTCTCGGTCGGGTCCACATCATCCACGTCCAGCCCCAGCAGCTCGCTGACGCGCGCGCCGGTGGAGTACAGCATCTCCAGCAACGCGCGGTCGCGGATCTGAATGAGGGAGGCCGCGTCGTCGTTCGGGCAGGATTCCAGGATCGCGGTCACCTCGGCGATACTGAGCGCCTTCGGGATGCTCGCCGCCTGCCCGGGGCGCGCGACGTCGTCTGCGACGTCCCCTTCGGTGACCCCCTCGCCAGTCAGGAAGCGGTGGAAGTTACGCACCGCCGCGAGGATTCGCGCGCGTGTAGATGCCGCGAGCCCCTCCCCTTTGGCCAGTGAGGCCATGAATGCCTCGATATCCCCCGTGTTCAGCGTGGTCACGCCGCGCTCGCCCAACCACGCCAGATAGCGGTCCGTATCCCGACGGTAGCTATCCAGCGTATTGCGGGAGAGGTTCCGCTCCAGGCGGAGGTGCCGCAGCCACCGTTCCCGGTGCTGCAGGTTCGCCTCCTGCGCGTCCGCCGTCACTGACGCCGCCTGCGCCTAGTTCTTACCGACGGTGGCGGCCTTGGCGTTGGTCGCCGCGCCGTAGTGGCCGGCGTCTCCGTCAGCCTGTTCCTTCAGCGCTCGCACCACGGTGATGCGGCCCGCGCTGCGCTGGACGTTGTCCACCGTGGACAGCTTCTCGGCATAAGCCCGCTCGTTGCGCACAATGCCCAGCGCGGCCTTCTTATCCGCACTGCCGGACTCACCCACCAGCACCGCGCCCGGCATCTGGCTGTCCATGCCAGCCGCAAAATCCGCGATGAACTGCGCGCCATAGCCCGACTCATCGGCAGTCACGCCCTTGTTGGTCACGATGAGCGCCAGATCCAGCCCCTCGTCGCCGAGATCGGCGGGCTTCTTCAGTACCCCGTTCTTCTCCAGCGCGCCAAAGACGACGGCCCGATCCGAGGCGCTCGCGGTTCCTCCGCCGCTGTTACCCTCACGACGGTTCCCGCGGTCCTCCTCGCGGCCCTCGCCGCGGTCGCGGTTCTGCTCGCCCTCCGCAGACTTCTCGATCTTCGGCAGCTTCGAGCTCAGCGCAGCACCCAGCAGCTGGCCGGTGTGCATGCCGGGGCTAAGCACTTCCTCGCTGAGCTGGGCACCCGCGGGCAGGCTGTTGGCTGCCACGGACTTCAGCTTGTCGCCCTTCTCCGGGTTCAGCATCTCCTCGGTAACCGGCAGCGGGGCAACCTCCGCGCCCGCCTTGTCCACCAGCCAGCGCAGACGGTCCACGGTCTCGCGGTCGGCGTCCGGGAAGGAGATCAGCGCGACCTTCTTGCCCTCCAACTCACCGGCCACAGCCTTGGCGGCCAGCCCGGCGACGACGTCGTCCGAAGCCTGGGCGTCACGGTCCGCGGCATCGGCGTCCTCGCGAGCAGCGGTGAGCTCCTGGGCGCTCGTCCCAGCGCCACCGCCGGCACCCGGAACGTTCGGGGCCAGCACGTAGACGCCGCCCAGCACGCCGAGGGCAATGCCGAAGCCGAGGCCGGCAATCGTTCCAGACTTACTCACGAGCGACTCCCCTAGTTCTTAAATAGGCCCTGCACGCTGAGCGCGAGGTTATTCCACGAATCGATCAGGTTGTCCACGAACCCAGCATCGCCGGAGAAGCCCGCGATGAGGATGATCACCAGGATCGCGACCAGCACGCCGATCAGCGCCCACAGCCAACCGGAACCGGACTTGGAGACGCGGTAGAGCTCGGCGATGGAGCTAGCGTCCACGAACTTCGGGCCAACGCGCAGCCGAGCCAGCAGGGCGGACGGAGTGTCCTGGGATTCCGTCTCGGAGAAGACGCGCTCCAGGTCCCACTTCTCGCCCAGGTGAACCACCATGGACGCGCCGTGGTAGTCAGCCAGCAGCAACGCCAGGTCGGTCGGGTTCTTTGTCGCCGCCGGGAAGGTCATCGCGCCGACGCCGAGGTCCTGGATGCGCTCCAGGCCCTGCGCGTAGCCGTCCGCCTCCGCGGGAAGGACGACGGTCGCTCCGGAACGCAGCGACTCGGAACCGATGTTCTCCGGGTTACCGACGATGACGGCCGGGCGGTACCCCAGTTCCAGCAGATCATCGGCGGCGGACTCGATAGCGATGATGATCGGGTCGTACTCGCGCAGGAAGAAGCGCAGGTCGCGCAGCTCGTCCTTCAAATCAGGCAGCGGGCTAATGACCATGACCTTACGGTCCACCATGTCCACGTCCACGTCCGGGATGCCCAGGCCGTCGATCAGCAGCGGGGACTCGGTGCGAGCCAGCTCGGCAGTGTTGCCGGCCAGGGCGTCGAGGTGATCGCCGAGGGCCGAGCGGGCGTCGTCGAAGCGCTGCATCGAGGCGTCCAGGTCGAGGACCGCACCGCTGCCGAGGGAACGATCACCGTAGTAGAGGTGCCCGTCTTCCAGGCGGCCCTTCTTACCGTTCTTGACCTTCTCGGTGATATCCGGATCCACGTTCTCCACGAGCTCGATGCCGGCGTCGAGCAGCATCTGCGGGCCAAAGTTTGGCACCTGACCGGTGGTGAACTGGGCGGTATTGACCACCCCGGCCACGCCGGCGTCGATGAAACGCTGCGCGGTGGCGCGGTTAATATCCGGAGCAGAAATGACGACGATATCCCCCTCGGAGATCTTCGTCTTAGACCAAGCTTTGGGGCCGGTGAGGTTCCGGGTAGCCCCGGTAATGCC
>DYZK01000027.1 GCA_020741275.1 Corynebacterium urealyticum | reverse complement strand
CTCTTCGGACTCCCCACTTGCGTCCTGGCTGGCGGCCAGGGCGATGAGGAACTGCCAGCGCAGGTCCTGGTCGATCTCCAGGCCTGGTGCATAGTGCGCCGCATTCCCGCCGAGCAGCTCCTGCAGGATCTGGGCGGACTCGGTGCTGTGGACGCTGTGTGCAAACGCGCGGGCGAAAGCCAGCTGCGCCTGGCCAGTGGTTTCCTTCATGCCGCGCAGGAAGGCCTCGCGCAGCAGCTCCCAGCCCTGCTCGCGCCACTGCGGGGTAGCGTAGGTGTTCACCGCCACGCGGGACTGCGCGAGAACCTGTTCCAGCACCGCCATCTCGGTCTCCGCGACTGCACCGCGGGCAACAAGTGCCACGAAGTCGCGGGCGCGCATCTGCGTATTTCGGGTCATGTTCCAGGCCGCGGACCAGATCAGGGAGCGCGGCATCGGGTCGGCGATCGCGGTGATGTTCTCGGTCGCCACCTTCAGGGAGTCGGCGTCCAGCTCGATGAATGCGTAGCTCAGGTCGTCATCGTTGACGATGACGAGCTCGCCCGCCGGGGTTCCATCCAGCTCCGGGATCGAGGTGCTAGGCCCAGCGACGTCGACGTCCACGCGGGTGATTCGGCTGAGCTGCCCGTCGTCGCTGGTGTGGTAGATGCCGATGCCGATGCGGTGGGTACGGGTTTCGCCGGCCCCCGGGGCGGCCCCGCTCTGCTCGACAGTGAAGTTCCGGTAGGCACCATCGACGACCTCGAAGCTGGCCTTGAGCGTGTTGATGCCGGTGGTCTTCAGCCACTGATCTGCCCAGTCCGAGAGATCTCGGCCGCTGGAGCGCTCCAGCGCGGAGAGCAGGTCATCGAAGGTGGCGTTCTCCCAGGCGTGTGCCGCGAAGTGGGTGCGGACCCCGGCGAAGAAAGCATCCAGGCCCACGTAGGCGGCGAGCTGCTTGAGCACGCTCGCGCCCTTGGCGTAGGTGATGCCGTCGAAGTTGGCGTCCACGGTGACGATATCGGAGGCATCGGTGAACACCGGGTGGGTGGTGGACAGCTGGTCCTGGGCATAGGCCCAGGCCTTCTCCTTGTTGCCGAAGGTCACCCACGCGGTGTCGAAGCGGGTGGCATTCGCCTGGCTCATGGCGGCGGACCAGGTGGCGAAGGACTCGTTGAGCCACAGGTCATCCCACCAGGTCATCGTGACCAGGTCGCCGAACCACATGTGTGCCAGCTCGTGGAGGATCGTGTCCGCGCGGCGCTCGTACTCATAGTGGCTGGCTGCAGAACGGAAGACATACTCGTCGCGGATCGTCACCACACCGGCGTTTTCCATCGCGCCCATGTTGTACTCCGGGCAGAACACCTGGTCGTACTTGTAGAAGGGATAAGCGATGCCGAAGTGCTCCGAGTAGTAGTCGAAGCCCTGCTTCGTGACGGTGAACAGCTCCTCGGCGTCCAGGTGCTCGGCCAGGGACTGTCGGCAGTACAGGCCCAGCGGAACGGTCTGGGAACCACTGTTCTGGATCTCGCCGCGCGTGCGCGCCTCGACCAGCGCATCGTCGGAGGTCTCCGGGTGAGCGGTGATCTCGCCGCGCCATTCGTCGGTGACCTCGTGCCACGGGCCAACACAGAAGGCGATCAAATAGGTGGACAGCAGGTAATCCACCTCCGCGCGGTGCAGTACCGTGTCACCCTCAGCCTCGGCGGAGACAACGTTATTGGTCACGACTCGCCACGGCTGCGGGGTACGCACGCTCAGCGAGTAGGTGGCCTTGATGTCCGGCTGGTCGAAGCAGGCGAAGACGCGCTTGGCGTCGGCGGTCTCGAACTGGGAGTAGAGGTAAATATTGCCGTCCGCGGGGTCCTGGAAGCGGTGCAGCCCCTCGCCCGTGACGGAATAATGGCCCAGCGCGTCAACCACCAGCTGATGATCGCCGGCAGCCAGATCGCTAAGGACGATGCCCGCGGTGGCGTCGTAATCGCCTGTCCCGATGGCTCGCTCGGTGATGTCCTCCCCATCGAGGTGAACGGAGTTCACCTCACGCGCCCGGAAATCCACGAAAGTGGAACCAGCACCGGATCGGAAGTCAATCGCGGTGCGGCTCGGGAACTGCTCGCGCTGCATATCTTCGCCGGCGGAAAGATCCAGCTCCACGGTGTAGTGGACATTGGAGATCAGCTCGGCGCGGGACTGAGCTTCAGTCTGAGTGAGATTCGTTGACGTCATGCGCTCCACCCTACGCGCGGGCTCGGACACGGATTCTCGTTCCTTGAGCCCGCGGACGTCGTCATGAAGAAAAGTGGGGGACCGGAGAGATGTATACAGTGGCGAGAAGAAGAAAAGAAGCAAAAGAAAGGAGCCCGCCGTGGCAACCACGAACGAGCTGAACATGTACTTCGACGTCACCTGCCCCTTCGCTTGGGTGACCAGCCGCTGGCTGCTGGAGGTCGAGAAGGTCCGCGACGTGAAGGTGAACTTCATCCCGATGAGCCTGTCCGTCCTCAATGACGGCCGCGACCTCGACCCCGACTACATGGACCGCATGGAGGCGGCCTGGGCGCCAGCGCTCGCCGCCGCCGCGATCTACGCCAAGCACCCGGATCAGATCGCCGATTACTACACCCTGATGGGCGAGGCCATCCACAACGAGAACCGCGGTGAGCGGGATTACATCGGCTGCTACGACGACCTGATCGCCGAGGTCGTGGAGAAGCTCGACCTGCCGGAGGGTTTTATCGACCGCATCGGGCTGCGCCCCCACGCCGAGAACGCATTCCTCGACGAACTGAAGGAAACCCACCGGCGCGGCCTCTCCCTGGTTGGCGACGAAGTCGGTACCCCGATTGTGGACATCGACGGCCGGGGCTTCTTCGGCCCTGTGCTGACCCGCGTGCCGAAGGGGGAGCAGGCAGGCGAGCTTTTCGACGCCTCCGTCACCCTGGGTAGCTACCCGCACTTCTTCGAGCTCAAGCGGACTCGCACGGAGGATCCGAGCGCCACGGAGACTGCGGTAGGCTAAAGATCATGCGAATTTATCTTGGTGCCGACCACGCCGGTTTTGACATGAAAAACCTCATCGCAGATCACCTGAAGGCCGCTGGCCACGAGGTGATCGACTGCGGTGCACACACCTACGACGCGAACGACGACTACCCGGCTTTCTGCATCGAGGCAGCCCGCCGGGTCGTCGCTGACGAGGGCTCCCTGGGCATCGTCCTGGGTGGTTCCGGCAACGGCGAGCAGATCGCCGCGAACAAGGTGCCGGGCGCACGCTGCGCATTGGCCTGGTCCGTGGAGACCGCGAAGCTCGCCCGCGAGCACAACAATGCCCAGCTGATCGGCCTGGGTGGTCGCATGCACTCCGAGGAGGAGGCGCTGGCCATCGTCGACGCCTTCATCGCACAGGAGTGGAGCGAGGCGGAGCGCCACCAGCGTCGGATCGACATCCTCGCTGAGTACGAGAAGTCCGGCGAGGCTCCGGCCCTCCCAGAGGCCTAAAATCTTGGCTCACCCCGGTGGTGTCGGTTGGGTAGTTGACCGCGCCATCGTGTAGGGTGTCTATCCACAGCAAGCTTCGTGCTCACGCCGGGCCGGCATGATGCGAAGATTGCTTGCTGGGAACGTCGTATAGTGGCTAATACCTCAGCCTTCCAAGCTGAAGACGCGGGTTCGATTCCCGTCGTTCCCTCCACTCTGACCAGCGATTATAGCTGGGAATATCGGGCTGCGCGCAGCGGTTTGGACTTTCCCCAGGGCTAACGTATGGTTAGAGCGCACGCAGCGCGAGCTTAGGTTTGTGTAAGTGTGGCCGGGGCATGGCGCAGTTTGGTAGCGCACTCGCTTTGGGAGCGAGGGGTCGCAGGTTCAAATCCTGTTGCCCCGACGGCAAAGGTTAACCCCTAGTCTTCGGACTAGGGGTTTTCCCGTATCTGGGGGCGCAGTTGGGGCTCTTGGGGTGTTTGTTCAGGGGTGTGCCGCAGCGATTGATGATGTTCAAAGCCATGCGGGGCAAGGCACCGCGCCACCTCATTAACGGGCGGAGTGGTCAATTTTCCGTGATTTCCGCCCGGTGGCAACGCACCTGGTCTGGTGGCGTTAGCCAAAACTAGGTGGGGGTGTGGTGACACGGAAAATCAAGACCCTATAAACTTGGTCGATGTCCAACGCTGACT
>DYZK01000026.1 GCA_020741275.1 Corynebacterium urealyticum | reverse complement strand
TTCCGCGCCCTGCCAGCCCCGCGGACCTCCGCGATGGGCACGTCCTGCTCGATACCCCAGGCCTCCCACTCGGCGGCGGTCCTGGTCTTGAAGGTGGCCGCGAACTGCTCCTCGGTGCCATCCACGCCGAGCAGCTGCATCGCCCGGGCCATGAAGTGTGGCTCCAGGGCGGCGAAGGCCACGTGGGTGGGCTCGGTGGCTTCCGCCTCGGTGCCCTCCACTTCGGCGCCCTCGACTTCAACGCCTTCTGCCTCGCCGCCAACGGACTCGTCAGCACCCGCTCCCGCGCCTCCAGCAGCAGGTCCGCCAACCTCGGCTCCCGCAGCACCAACTTCCGCACCACCAGCGGGGGCCGCCTCGTAGATCCGGTAGCCCGGCAGCGCCCCGCCCAGCAGACCGCCCGGCGCGCTCAGGCCGAACTGCGCGGGCAGAGCGAAAGCCTCCGCCGCATCCGCGAGCGCCACCTCGTGATAGCCACCCCTACCAGCGGCGCCTGTGTCCTTAGCTTGCTCCCCTGCGCCCTCGCTGCCCGCACCCGGCCCTGCTGAGTCCTCACCCGCATCCCGGCCCAGCAGCAGCGCCAACGCCGCCTGCACCGCAAGCTCCGCACCTGCCAGATCAGCCATGGGCACCGTCGGCATCGCCGGTGGCAACAGCGTGCCCGCATGGGCCTGGTAGGTCAGATCATGACCGGCAAGATCGGCGTCCTCCCCCGAATGGCCAACGATCGCGACCTGGCACAACCGCGGATACGCCGCGTGCAGCTCCTCCCAGGACAGCCCCAGCCGCGCGAGTGCCGCGGGCCGGGAGGAGGTGATCAGGACATCGCCGGTGGAAAGCAGCTCCTTTAGCTGACCGCGGTCCGCCTCCTCCTTGAGGTTCAGGGCCACCACCTGCTGTCCTTCGCAGAGCCACTCGTAATACGTCGGTGCTGCCTGGGCCATGAGGTCCCCGCTAGGGCCTTCGATCTTCGTCACCTTCGCACCCATCTCAGCCAACCTGCGGGCCGCGATCGGACCCGGGAGATTCGGCGCGAGGCTCAGCACATTGACTCCGCGAAGCACGCTCGGCGGTACTGGCAAAGGCACAACAATCCCCTCCTGAATTCGGGCGCTGTGGGCACCCGAAAATAGCGAATGTGACGGAACTCACATATGCCGATATTAGCAACCAGGATTCGCCTCGCCTGCGTTTCGTGGGTGACGCGCATCACTGCATGTCTACGCCGTTTCCCAGCCCGTTCCCACCGACTTCTACGGCGCCGCTACCCCCGCTCCAGAACACACCCCGACACCCGCCCTCTTCACAGTTTGTTTAAAAAAATCGCACCACACGCTGCGCTTTTCCGTATCGTGGAAAACCGTGCCCCTCGGCGCGATGCGGAATAATTCCCGCCAATCGCCCCCGCACCCGGGTCAGCAGACCAGCGCGGCACACCGCGCACGCAACAGATGCTGAGAGGCTGCCGAACACGATTCTGGAGAGAATGCTTCTGGAATTCCTTGTCCGAGGCCGCAGCACAGGTGGCCGTCGAAACAAATGGAAAGGATTGAGTACCCCTTGACCAGCTCAAGCACGGAGAACTCAAACACTACTGACCAGGCATCCGCCAACCCGACCCGCATCGACTTCCTCTACCTCAACGAGGAAGAGATGGTCGAGGCCGGCGTCACCGACCTCGCCGCATGCGTCGAGACAATGGAGGAAACCCTCATCCTGCTCGCCGACGGCGACTACCGCATGGCAGGCGCGTCCGCGAACTCCCACGGCGCGCAGATCAACTTCCCGGATAACCCGGAGCACGAAGGCATGCCCGCCAACGGTCCCGACCGTCGCTTCATGGCTATGCCCGCCTACATCGGCGGCCGCTTCCGCAACTCCGGTGTGAAGTGGTACGGCTCCAACGCCGACAACCGCCAGAACGACCTGCCACGGTCCATCCACCTGTTCATCCTCAACGACTCCGTCACCGGCGCACCGCTGTCCGTGATGTCCGCGAACCTGCTCTCCGCCTACCGCACCGGCTCCGTGCCGGGCGTGGGTGTTAAGCACCTCGCGCTCGAGAACGCAGAGACCGTCGGCATCGTCGGCCCAGGTGTGATGTCCCGCACCATCCTCGGTGCCGCACTGACCCAGCGCCCGAGCATCAAGAACGTCAAGATCAAGGGCCGCTCCGCAGGCTCCACCCAGCGCGCCGCCGACTGGATCAAGGAGAACTACCCGCAGCTCGAGGACGTCCGCATTGTCGAGACGGAAGAAGAGGCAATCCGGGACTCCGACATCGTCATCACCGGCACCTCCACCTCCCCGGACGGCCCGTCCGGCTTCCCGTACCTGAAGAAGGAATACCTGAAGCCAGGCGCCCTGCTGCTCATGCCAGCAGCCGCACGCCTCGACGACGACTTCGTCCAGTCCGATGACTGCCGCCTCGTCGTCGACTACACCGGCCTCTACGAAGAGTGGTTCAACGAAAACGGGCCGGACGTCACCTACGAGCGCCTGCTCGGCATCCCGGGCAACCGCTGGTGGGACATGAAGGAAGAGGGCACCCTTCCTGCAGACAAGCTCGTCAACATCGGCGACATCGCCTCCGGCAAGGCACCGGGCCGCCAGAACGACGAGGAGATCTTCTGCTACTCCATCGGCGGCATGCCGGTCGAGGACGTCGCTTGGGCCACCGACGTCTACGAAAACGCCCTGAAGAAGGGCATCGGCACCAAGCTCAACCTCTGGGACACCCCACGGTTGACCTAAAGCCTGCGGCAACGGACCGCACGCAGCAACGCCCGGTCGTCACAGCACTGACCGGGCGTTTTGCCTACCATTGGTAGTGAGAACTGATAAACAACTGAATAACTGCACGACTTGCACACCACAAACGCCAAGAAGCGAAGTGAAACCCCATGGGTAAGTTCAACCCCGGAAGCGAACACACCACCCCAGAAGGCATCCAGAAATTCATCCGCGACGAAGCGATCCGCTGGGTAGACGTCCAATTCACCGATGTCCCAGGCATCGAACAGCACCTCACCGTGCCAGCGTCCGCCTTCGACGAGGACGCGATCCAGGAAGGCCTCGCATTCGACGGCTCCTCCATCGCCGGCTACACCAGCGTCGACAACTCCGACATGATGCTGCTGCCCGACCTCGACACCGCGTTTGTGGACCCCTTCCGCAAGTCCAAGACGCTGAACGTGAAGTTCTTCGTCCACGACCCACACACCCGCGAACCATTCAGCCGCGACCCGCGCAACATCGCCCGCAAGGCTGAGCAGTACCTCGCGGAGCTCGGCTTCGCCGACACCTGCAACTTCGGTGCCGAGGCGGAGTTCTACATCTTCGACTCCGTGCGCTACGACTCCAGCACCAACAAATCCTTCCACGAGGTGGACTCCGTCGAGGGCTGGTGGAACTCCGGCGCGAAGGAGAACCCGGACGGCTCCCGCAACCTGGGCCACAAGGTGCGCACCAAGGGCGGCTACTTCCCCACCGCGCCGTACGACCACATGCAGGACCTCCGCGACGAAATCGGTGAGCACCTGCAGGACGTCGGCTTCGACGTCGAACGCTCCCACCACGAGATGGGCTCCGGCGGACAGCAGGAAATCAACTACCGCTTCAACACCCTCCTGCACGCCGCGGACGACATGCAGACCTTCAAGTACGTCGTGAAGAACACCGCGAAGTTCAACCAGAAGTCCGCCACCTTCATGCCCAAGCCACTCGCCGGCGACGGTGGCTCCGGCATGCACATCCACCAGTCCCTCTGGAAGGACGGCCAGCCGCTGTTCCACGACGAGAACGGTTACGGTGGGCTCTCCGACATGGCGCGCTACTACATCGGCGGCATCCTCAAGCACGCCGGTGCCGTGCTGGCGTTCACGAACCCGACGATGAACTCCTACCACCGCCTGGTGCCGGGCTTCGAGGCGCCGGTGAACCTGGTGTATTCCCAGGAGAACCGCTCCGCCGCGATCCGCATCCCGATCACCGGGTCCAACCCGAAGGCCAAGCGCATCGAGTTCCGCGCGCCGGACCCATCGGGTAACCCGTACCTGGCGTTCACCGCTGCGATGATGGCTGGTCTGGATGGCATCAAGAACCGTATCGAGCCAGGTGATCCGGTGGATAAGGATCTCTACGAGCTGCCGCCGGAGGAGCTGAAGGACGTCCCGACCGTGCCGTACTCCCTGGACGGGGCGCTCGAGGCGCTAGAGGAGGATCACGACTTCCTCACCGCCGGCAACGTGTTCACCGAGGACCTGATCGAGGCACACATCCGGTACAAGTTCGACGAGGAGATCATGCCAGCCCGCCTGCGCCCGACGACGCAGGAGTTCGAGCTGTACTACGACTGCTAGTCGACTCTCCTCTGGTC
>DYZK01000025.1 GCA_020741275.1 Corynebacterium urealyticum | reverse complement strand
TTCGGGGCCATCGGTCGTGCCAGACGCCTGGCGTGTCGCTAACGGGGTAGTTGCGCTACTCCTTGATGTTCAGCGCCAGCTTCTCCTCAGGGGTGAGGTCTGCGTACACACCGGTGTTGTTTCGCTGGTCTGCCGTCCAGTTCGGCTCGACGTGACCCTGTGCCTTGTTGTGTGCGGTCACGGTGGTGCGCTCCTTGGCCTTAGGCTCGAACGCGAACCATGCGGTGCCGACGAGGATGAAGGCAGCCAGGGCGATGAGCCAGATGTTCTCGACGTTGCCCTCGTGGTTACCAACTAGCATGAACACCAGAAATCCGACGGAAATGAGGCCGGACAGAACGACGGCGCGCTTGCTCAGGCCACTCCAGCCCCAGCCCGCGGATGGTACATCTTCGGTCGAAATGCCGTTGAAAACTTCAACCTTTGCTTCGTGGTGAGCCACGGAATCCTCCTGACGTCTGATCAGTTAATCACACTCATCTTGCCATAGATCTCACAGATTGTAGGCATCTCCACGCGCCTCACAGCCCCTACTCGGGTGTAGGAGGCTTCGCAGCTGGCGGGTTAGGATATGGCCATGACTTTCGACAAAACTCGCGTGGTGATTCTCGGGAGCACTGGATCCATCGGGGTCCAGGCCCTCGAGGTGGTTTTCGACAATCCCGAACAGTTCGAGGTGATTGGGATTTCGGCCCACGGCAGCAAGCCGGAGCTGCTGTTGGAGCAGGCTCAGAAGATCGGTTTGCCTGCCGAGCGTGTCGCAGTCGCCTCCGATCGAACCGCCGATTTTGTCGAGGCCCAGCTTGGCGGCCACTGCATCCGTGGCCAGGATTCCGCCCGCGATCTGGTGGAGGAGCTCGGCGACCAGCTGGAGAGCACGGACGTGATCCTGAATGCTCTGGTTGGCTCCCAGGGACTCGAGGCGACGCTGTCCTCCCTGGGCACCCAGGCTCGTCTCGCGCTGGCGAATAAGGAGAGCCTCGTCGCCGGCGGTCAGCTGGTGCTGGATGCAGCCGATGAGGGGCAGCTCGTCCCCGTCGACTCCGAGCACTCTGCGATGGCGCAGTGCCTGCGCTCCGGGCGTCGCGACGAGGTAGCCACCCTCGTGCTGACGGCCTCCGGCGGACCGTTCCGCGGTTGGACCCGCGAGCAGCTGGAGCCGGTCACCCCGCTCCAAGCAGCCAGCCACCCCACCTGGTCCATGGGCCAGATGAACACGTTGAACTCCGCAACGATGGTGAACAAGGGCCTGGAACTGATCGAGGCCTGCCTTCTGTTCGACATGCCCTCCGAGCGCGTGGAGGTCACCGTCCACCCGCAGTCGATCGTGCACTCGATGGTGACTTTCCGTGATGGCTCCACCATCGCGCAGGCGTCCCCGCCATCCATGAAGCTGCCGATCAGTCTCGCACTCGGCTGGCCACACCGCGTGGCCGGGGTGGGGCAGCCGCTCGACTTCACGAAGGCCGCCACCTGGGAGTTCGAGCCGCTCGACGACGAGGTATTCCCCGCGGTGGAACTGGCCCGCGAGGCAGCGAAGGCGGGCGGGGTCATGCCCGCGATTTATAACGCGGCTAACGAGGAAGCCGCCATCGAGTTCCTCAACGCGAACATGGCCTTCCCGCGCATTGTCGACACGGTTGAAGCCGTGATGTCCGCCTCCAGCACGGCGTCTACGCCGACGTGCCTGGAGGACGTTCTGGAGGCCGAGCGCGAAGCCCGCGCACTGGCACACGAAAGGATGCGCCCGTGGCTTTTGGGCTAGGAGTACTGCTCTTCGCCTTCGGCATCCTGATCAGCATTGCGCTGCATGAGGCGGGGCATATGTTCGCCGCCCGCGCCTTCGGCATGCGGGTGCGCCGTTACTTCATTGGTTTCGGACCCACCCTGTGGTCCACCGCGCCAAGGGATAAGGGGAGGAGAGCAGCCACCACTGGAACGACGGACGTCGACGTCGACGCTGCCAACGTTCCTGCGAATCCGGCCCCGCTGACGGCGGAGACTGAGGTTGCTCCTGACCTGACCGGTGCGGTGTCGCAGACCGAGTACGGAATCAAGGCGATCCCGCTCGGCGGTTTCTGCGAGATCGCCGGGATGACCCCGCTGGATGAGCTCAGCGAGGATGAAGAACCCCACGCGATGTACCGCAAGCCCTGGTGGCAGCGGGTCATCGTGCTCTCCGGTGGCATCGCCGTCAACGTACTTGTCGCACTGATCGTGCTTTATTCGGTGGCGAATCTCTGGGGCCTGCCTGACCACAAGGCGGACATCCGCACCACTGTGCAGTCCACCCAATGCGCCCCGCTGACCCAGAAAGCCGACGGCACCCTCGCAGACTGCGCGGGCGACGGCCCAGCAGCCGCTGCGGGCATCACACCGGGCGACACCATTACCGAGGTGGATGGCCAGGACGTGCCAACCTTTCCGGATTTCACCAAGGCCATTGACCAACTCGTCTCGGCGAACGCGGCTGGTCCCGCCGGCGGTGAGTCCCCCACGCAGAGCAGCGAACTCAGCGTGGGCGATACCCTCACCGTGCCGATGCGCGTGCAACACGCCGATGGCACGAACGAGGTCAAACAGCTCGACGTCGACATCGTGGAACGGCGCAACCAGGATGGCTCCACGAGGCTGGCCGGTGCGATCGGCATCACGATCAAGCTGCCGGGCAACGTCGAATACAACCCGGCGACCGCGGTGGGCGGAACCCTCTCCTTCACCGGTTATATGGTCTCCGAGACGGCCAAGGGCCTGGTCGCGCTACCCGCGAAGGTGCCAGGAGTCGTCGCGTCGATCTTCGGGGCCGAGCGCGCGGATGATTCCCCCATGAGCGTGGTGGGCGCCTCTCGCATCGGCGGGGAGCTGGTGCAGCACGAGCAGTGGCGCTCCTTCCTCATGATGTTGGCTAGCCTGAACCTCTTCTTGGCCGCCTTCAACCTGGTACCGCTGCCACCGCTCGACGGCGGGCACATCGCGGTAGCTATCTACGAGCGTATTCGCGATGGGCTGCGCCGCCGCCGCGGTAAGGAGCCGGGCCAGCCGGTGGACTACCGCAAGCTGCTGCCACTGACCTACGGTGTGGCGCTGCTGCTGATGGTTTTTGGTGCCATCGTCATCGTCGCGGACGTGATCAACCCCGTGCGGCTTTTCTAATGAGCAACTGTGTCCACACCGCACCGGCGGGGGCGTTGCCCGTTAGGGCCGGAGCGGTATTAGGCTGGGAGGGGCACGCTGCTTGATCCGCAGCACTGTATTTTCTTCGAAAGGGGCTAGAGACCTTCATGTCCGGCATTTCTCTGGGAATCCCAGATGGACCTCCACCCACGCTCGCGCCGCGCCGGAAGACCCGCCAGCTGATGGTCGGCGACGTGGGAGTCGGCAGCGAGCACCCGATCTCGGTGCAGTCGATGACGACCACGAAGACACACGACATCAACGCGACGCTGCAGCAGATTGCCCAGCTGACCGCGTCGGGCTGCGATATCGTCCGAGTGGCTTGCCCGAAGCCTCGCGACGCCGAGGCCCTGCCGATCATCGCCAAGAAGTCCCCGATCCCGGTGATCGCTGACATCCACTTCCAGCCGCGGTATATCTTCCAGGCCATCGAGGCTGGTTGCGCCGCGGTGCGCGTCAACCCGGGCAATATCAAGGAATTCGACGGCCGCGTCAAGGAGGTCGCCAAGGCCGCCGGGGACGCAGGTATTCCGATCCGTATCGGTGTCAACGGCGGATCCCTGGATAAGCGCCTGCTCGAAAAGTACGGCAAGGCCACTCCGGAGGCGCTGGTGGAGTCCGCCATCTGGGAGGCCGGCCTGTTCGAGGAGCACGGTTTTGGGGACATCGCGATCTCCGTGAAGCACTCCGACCCGGTCGTGATGGTTGAGGCCTACCGCCAGCTGGCGGCGAAGACGGACTACCCGCTGCACCTTGGCGTGACCGAGGCGGGCCCGGCTTTCCAGGGCACCATCAAGTCCTCCGTGGCATTCGGCGCGCTGCTCTCCCAGGGGATCGGGGACACGATTCGCGTGTCCTTGTCTGCAGACCCGGTGGAGGAGATCAAGGTCGGCGACCAGATTCTGCAGTCGCTGAACCTGCGCCCCCGCAAGCTGGAGATTGTCTCCTGCCCATCCTGCGGTCGCGCCCAGGTGGACGTCTACACCCTGGCTGAGGAGGTCACCGCAGGCCTGGAGGGCATGGAGTTCCCGCTGCGCGTGGCCGTTATGGGCTGCGTGGTCAATGGCCCGGGCGAAGCTCGGGACGCCGACCTTGGCGTGGCTTCCGGTAACGGCAAGGGCCAGATCTTCGTTAAGGGTGAGGTCATCAAGACCGTGCCCGAGGACCAGATCGTCGAGACCCTCATCGAGGAGGCTCACCGCATCGCCGAGGAGCAGGGCATGGAGGCCGTGGAAGGTGCTTCTGCTGAGGTGAAGGTCACCCGCTAAGGTTCCTTTCCGTTATGACGACGATCGGCCCGGCCTGCGTACGCAGGCCGGGCCGAAGTCTTATCCAGGTTTAGCGGCTCTCGGTGATCGCACCGTCCACGAGGGTGAGCACCCGATCCAGTGTCGCCAGCTGATCCTGGTCGTGGGAGACATACAGGGTGGCCGCGTTGGACTCCCGGGCCATCTGTCGGATTAGCTCGGTGACCTGGGTTGCCGTGGTGGTATCCAATGCCGCGGTGGGCTCGTCGACCAAGAGGAGCTGGGGGGAGTTCATGAGTGCACGGGCGAGGTTGACCCGGGCCTGCTGACCCCCGGAGAGTTCGCCGACCTTGCGTTGCTCGAGGCCACCCAGGCCCACGGCATCCAGCAGCTCGTCAGCGCGCTGGGAGGCAGCTTGCTTGGCCTTGCGCTGCAGTGGCCACGGGGAGCCCAGGTGCAGTATGGCCATGAGCTGATCTTTGACCCGCAGGGAGGGCAACAGGTTCGGCTGTTGGAAGACGATGCCAATGTGGCTGCGGCGGATGCGTGCCGCCTCGCGGGCGGAGTGTCCGGTGAGCCTCAGTGTTCCGCCGGAGTCGGCCGCGGTCAATACGGCCTCGCCGCTCGTCGGCTCCTGCAGGCAGCCAGCCACGGACAGCAGAGTGGACTTGCCGGAACCAGATGGGCCGGTGATACCGACCAGCTCGCCGGGGGCGATGTGCAGGGAGACCTCGTTCAAAATGCGGCGGGTCGCGGCGCCATCGGTGACCTCCAGGGTGATGGCATCCATCGTGAGCCCGGAACCGGAGCGTGCATTGCGCTTCTGCTGCAGGGTCTGGGTGCTGTGCGAGGTTGCGGTGGTCATGGGTTTTCTCCTTGGAAGGCGTGGTTGGGGTCGATGTCGGGAGTGGGGTGCTTAGGCTGCCGCCATGGCCTCGTGTGGGGAGACCTTCAGCACGGGGCGCAGCGAGAGCGCGGAACCTGCCAGACCCGCGAGGAGCAGGATGCCAGCGGGCTGGAGCATCGTGCCAGCGGTGAGGTCGATCGGCAGGGTGCCAGCCAGGGCGATGCCGACAACGCCAGTGACCGCGAGCCCGCCGAGGATTCCCACGGCCAGGACGACCACGGCCTGGCCCAGCGAGTCGGCGATCAGCACCCGGCGGGACGCACCAAGAGCCGAGGAGATCGCCACGCCGCGCAGGCGCTGGATCGTCCACACCATGAAAAAGGCGCCGAGCACGAGGGCGGAAATCACGTACAGCAGGTTGATCATGAGGTTCAGCGAGAGCTGCTCACCGGTATAGGAGGCAGAGGCATTCCACCGGTCATCGCCGCTCAGCGCGACCGTGCCCTCGGGTGCCCCGACCGCGGGATCGATCGCCTCGGCGTCCACGACGGCCGCCAGGGAGTTGGTGCGCAGGCTTCGAGCATCGGCGTCAGACACGAAGATCACCGGCTGGTGGTCGAAGTAGAGGTCCCGGTCCGGGCGCTCGACCTGGAAATCGCTGCCGCCCAGCGTGATGGTGCCGGGTGTGCCGGAGGCCTGGGCGAGGGCGTCGTCCTCAAACTCGGACGGAACCTGCGCAACACCGTGCGGGATATCAGGGGAGCTGAACACGGACACAGGGGTGGAGTCCACGCGCTCCCGGACGACGACGAGCAGGGAGGCGCCGTAGTCCTCGCGCAGCGTGTCGATCTGGGATTCGCTGAGGCGGGAGGAGGATAGCGACGCGGTGCCGGAGTCCTCGAGGATCAGCACCTGATCGTCGCTCAGGCGCTCCTGGAGCGCGGACACTGACTGATACTTCAGGCCCGCGGCGAGGGAAGCCAGGAAGGTCACCATCACGGTGATCATGGCGACCGTCAGGGTGATCAGCGCAGTGCGGCTGGGGGCGGAACGGAGCTCTTTAAGACCTTGGAACATACTTCTATGCTCGCCGGGCGCGGCGCGGAATACATCGGCTGTGGGGGTGGACTTTGACTCATACGAAAGGATGAGTCACACGGAAGTCGCAGGCCGCGGGGGTTAGGGTGGAGGCGTGAAGGAAGAGACTCGCACCCATTCAGCCAGCTCGCAGCCAGTGACCCTCGACAAGCTCTCCCACGGGCTGTGGCTGGGCCTGCAGGTGTTGATGATCGGCTTGCTCATTCTCGTGGCCTGGCGGGCCACTCACCCGATGACCTGGGTCGGGCTGGGAGTGTTTTGGGTGTTCTACTGCAGCCAGCGTCTCGTCATCCGCTGGGTGGGCGCGCCCACCTGGTTCGCCCTGCTGGTGGGGGCGTGGGCGGTGATGTCCGTCGGGCAACTGGAAGGCGCATTCGTCGTCTTCCCGATGTTCTTTTTAGCCGTGTACGTGTTTAGCCCGCGGATCTCCGCGGTGGTGGTCGCCGCGCTCACGCTCGGGGTCGTGACGATCCTGGTGGGCCACATCGGCTGGAACATCGGCGCGGTGACCGGACCGAGCATCGGAGCCGCAGTCGCGTGGACCCTGGGGGTCGGGTTCCAGCTGCTGCACCGCGAGGCCACCGCCAAGGCACGCGCGCTCGATGCGCTGGTCGCAGCCCGCGAGGATGCCCTGGCCAGCTCGCGCAAGGCTGGTGAGGCCGATGAGCGGATGCGGCTGGCCGGTGACATCCACGACACCGTGGCCCAGGGGCTATCCAGCATCCACATGCTGCTCACCGCCGTGGAATCCCAGCTGGCGGGATCCAGCCCGGCTGGGACGAGCGAGGCCGGGGGAGAGCCTGATAGTGGCGGAATAAGAGTGGCTGCCCAGCACCGCGCAGGCCAACCGGAGATCGAGGCGGTGCACCAGCGCATGCTCACCCAGGTGCGGCTGGCCAGAACCACCGCATCCGAGAACCTCGCAGAGACCCGCCGCATCATCGCTGCCCTGCAGCCCGCCCCACTGGAGGGAGCAGCGCTGCCCGTGGCTCTGGCACGGCTAGCCAACTCCACCCCGCTTGGGGAAAAACTGCGCTTCGAGACCGACGGCACGCCCCGCCCGTTGCCCGACGAGATGGAGGAGGGGCTGCTGCGCTGCGCCCAGTCGCTCGTCTCTAACGTCGTTCGGCACTCCGGCGCCGACCGCGCCAAGCTCTCGCTGACCTTCCACCCGGGAGACGTCATCCTCGACGTCGTCGACAACGGCGCGGGCTTTGACCCCAGCGATGCCATCGACCGCGGAGCTACCGGCGGCAGCCTCGGCCTCTCCGGCGTCTACCGTCGCGTCGAGACGCTCGGCGGCGAGATGACCATCGAGTCCGCCCCCGGAGAGGGAACCGGCATCTCGATCACGGTGCCCACGACCGGATACGATCGGGTCGATGGCGCCGGGTCGAACACGCGCCGGGAAGGTGAGACACAGTGAACCACGCAGCACAGGCCCCTGGTCGGGGAGCCCAGGGTGGGCTGAACATCATGATCGTGGATGACCACCCCGTCGTCCGCGTGGGGCTGCAGGCACTCATCGAAACTGCCGAGGACGCTGCGGGCATCGACGTCGTCGCCTCCATCGCCGACCCCGACGCATCCGTGGTTCGAGTCCGGGAACTCCAGGGGACCCAGCAGGAGATCGACGTGGTGCTCATGGATCTACGCTTCGGGGAGGGGCCTGCTGGCACCGAGCTTGCGGGTGGGGTGCGCGCCACCCAGGCGATCCGCGCGATTCCCGAGGGCCCCGAGGTGCTCGTGGTCACGAACTACTCCACCGACCAGGACGTCGTCGGTGCGGTGTCTGCTGGGGCGGTCGGTTACCTGCTCAAAGACGCCCCGCCGTCCGAGGTGCTGGACGGCATCCGACGTGCCGCCCGTGGTGAGTCCGTCATGGCCCCGGAAATCATGGGCAAGCTCATGGGCCAGATGACCAACCCGACCGAAGCGCTGACCCGCCGGGAACTGGAGGTGCTGGTGCTGGTGGGCGAGGGAAAATCCAACCGCGACATTGCTCGTCAGCTCGTGCTCACCGAGGCCACCGTGAAAAGCCACCTGTCCCACGTCTTCCGCAAGCTGGGTGCCAATAACCGCACCTCGGCGGTAGCCGTGGCCCGCCAGCGGGGGATTATCGCCTAGCGCGGAAATCCCTGGGATACAGCGCTCTTAAGGATCGTGACAATTTGGCTGTGTCATGCCGGTGAACAGCGCAAATGCGGTGCTAACGTACACGGTTATGAGTCGGATTATCCTCGCCTTTCTGTGCGCCCTGGGGGTTACCGTGGCCGCCACCGGGTGCACCCCGCGCCCGGATGTGGCGGATGACGCCGCAGCGGAGTTTTTGGAACGGCTGGCCGAACGCAACGAGCCGCAGACCGTCACGGACAAGTCGGACACCGCGGCCAAGGAGATCGACAACACCTGGACCAAGCTGCAGGCTGAGGGGCTCGACGCGCAGCTCAAGGACGTGCGCACCCAGGACAACGTCGCGACCGCCAGCTACCGCATGGATTGGCAGCTGCCGGGGGAGCGTCGTTTCACCTATGACTCTCAGATGACGCTCACGAAGTCCCAGGGGGACTGGGTGGTCCGCTGGCAGCCCACGGTTCTGCACCCGCGCCTGGGAACCAATCAGCACCTGGAGCTGCGCACCGTGGCGGCCGAGACCGCGAGCGTGGTGGGCTCCGACGGCGCCGTGTTGATGAAGCCGGGGAAGCGGTGGCGCATCTTCCTCAACGCGGACAAAGCCGGCGATCCCCGGGCAGCCGCCGAGCGCATCGCAGCCGAGGTTAGCGCCCTGGGTGGGGAGAACGCACTGGCTATCAACGCGGAGAAGGTCGCGGCGGAGGCCAAGAAGGTCGACGGCGACTACTCGGTCGCCATGGTGGAGGACAAGTTGGGGCAGCGGCTGCGTGGTGCGCTGCGGGACGTGCCTGGGGTCCGCCTCAACGATGAATCCGCACTGGTTCGCCCGGACCCAAACTTCGCGCCGGACATCTTAAGCCGCGTGAACGCGGTCGTCGGCGAGGAGTTGCAGGGCACCGACGGGTGGAAGGTCATCGTCTCCACCGCCGAGGGCAACGAGGTCACGGAGCTCGAGAAGCACGAGGCGAAGGAAGCCCCGTCGGTGCAGGTCAGCCTCTCCAAGAAGGTGCAGGACGCCGCCCAGCGAGCCGTAGACACCCGGGCGGATAGCCAGACGATGATGGTCGTCATGCGGCCGTCGACAGGCGAGGTGCTCGCGGTAGCGCAGACCGCGAAGGCCGATGAGCACGGCGATCTCGCGCTGCAGGGCCAGTACCCGCCGGGCTCGACGTTCAAGATCATCACCGCCTACGCCGGCCTGGAGAAGCAGAACCTCACGCCTGATTCGATCGTTGGCTGCCCGGGTACCCAGGACATCGGCGGGCGCATCGTGAAAAACTACAACGGCTCCGGTTTCGGCGACGGGCCGCTCCGCCAGGCCTTCGCCCGCTCCTGCAACACGACGTTTGCGGACATCTCCACCAAGCTCAAGCCCGGCGAGTTGAAGGCCACGAGCGCGCAGTTCGGCCTGGGCGTGGACTTCAAGATTCCGGGTCTGGATACCTTCACCGGCTCGGTTCCCACCGGCGAGGTCATGCTGGACCGCACCGAGGCCGGCTACGGCCAGGGCCACGACCTGGTCAGCCCCTTCGGCATGGCGCTGGTCTCGGCCACCGCGGCGGCGGGGAAGATGCCGACCCCGTACCTCATTACCTCCCACAAGCCGAAGCCGGGCACCCAGCCGAAGGGCGCCGAACAGAAGCCCACAGGGAACAAGGGCAGCACCGATGAGGACAAGAAGGCCCCGGCAGGACCCCCGGCGCTCGACAAGAAGAGGATCGCCGAGCTGCAGGCCATGATGCAGGACGTGGTGACGAACGGCACCGCGGCCGGGCTCGACCGTTACGGCGACGTCCGCGGCAAGACCGGTGAGGCGGAGATCAACGACGGCTCGCACGCTTGGTTCACCGGCTACCGCGGCGACCTCGCCTTCGCGACCCTCATCGTCCGCGGCGGCGGCAGTGAGCACGCCACCGCGGTGACCGGGGAGTTCTTCAAGCACCTGGACGCCCCAGCGGCCCCGCGCGAGGACCAGCTGACCCCGGCCGCTGAGGGCTAAGGAACTGTGCCGCTGCCCGGGGAGTACCATCGGGCACTATGACCAGAGCAGCACTTTCCCCAGGTAAGCCAACCCCGATCCGCACCGTGCCCGCCCACATCGAGCGGCCGGAATACGCGTGGAAGGCCGACGTCCAGGAAAACATCGGCGAGGCCTGGATCCAGGATCCAGAGACCATCGAGAAGATGCGCGAAGCCTCCCGCATCGCCGCTGACGCGCTCCAGGAGGCGGGCAAGGCCGTCCGCCCGGGCGTGACCACAGACGAAGTCGACCGCGTGGCGCACGAGTACATGTGCGACCACGGCGCCTACCCCTCCACCCTGGGCTACCGGGATTTCCCGAAGTCCACCTGCGTGAGCCTCAATGAGATCATCTGCCACGGCATCCCCGACACGACGGTGATCGAGGACGGGGACATCGTCAACATCGACGTCACTGCCTACAAGAACGGCGTGCACGGGGACACGAACGCCACCTTCCTCGCCGGGGACGTCAGCGAAGAGCACCGCCTCCTCGTCGAGCGCACCGAGGCCGCTATGTGGCGCGGCATCAAGGCCGTCAAGCCCGGTCGTGAAATCAACGTCATTGGCCGCGTGATCGAATCCTACGCTAAGCGCTTCGGCTACAACGTGGTCCGCGATTTCACCGGCCACGGAGTGGGCCCCACCTTCCACAACGGCCTGATCGTCCTGCACTACGACAACCCGAGCAACCAGACGCTGCTGGAGCCGGGCATGACCCTGACCATCGAGCCGATGATCAACCTGGGTGGGCTGGACTACGAGATCTGGGATGACGACTGGACCGTCCAGACCAGCGACCGGCAGTGGACCGCCCAGTTCGAGCACACCCTCGTCGTCACCGAGGAGGGCTACGAGGTCCTCACCCTGCCGAGCGAGGAGTAACTCACACACCAGCCCCCGGGGGCTCGGACTATCTCGGCGTGACAGCAGCGCGAGGCGGGGCGAGAGCCGGGGGGACTAGTCGAATTCCAGGCCGAGCAGGGCATTTTCCACCAGCTCGGTCAGCGCAGGGTGCGGCCAGTACTGCTCGGTGGCGAAGCGGCGGGCATCGATGCCGAAGGCCATCGCGGTGACGACACTCTGAATCAGCGTGCTGGCCTCCGGCCCCATGATGTGCGCGCCCAGGATTTCGCCGGTCTTGCGGTCGGCGATCACCTTGCAGAAGCCGGTGGTGTCCTCCATCGCCCAGCCGTAGGCCACATCCGCGTAGCGCTGAACCTTCACGGTGAGCTCCCGGCCTGTGGCTTGGGCGTCCGCCTCGGTCATTCCCACCACCGCGATCTGCGGGTGGGTGAACACGCCGCTAGGGACGGCGTGGTAGTCGTTGGCGCGCAGGTTCTCAGGGTGGGCGAGGTTGTGTTGAACGATCTTCGCCTCCTGGTTCGCGACGTGCTTGAGATCGAAGTCGTTGGAGGCATCGCCCAGCGCCCATACCCCCTCGGCCGTGGTGCGGCCGAACTCGTCGACCTTGACCTTCCCGTTCTCCTTCTTTTCGACGCCAGCGGCTTCGAGTGCCAGCGTGTCCGCGTTGCTGATGCGCCCCTGGGCGGCGAGGACCTCGTCGGCGAGAAGCACCGTGCCGTCGTCGAGGGTGAGCTCCACCTGCCCGTTGTCGGTCTCGCGCGCCGAGCGCGGTTCCACCCCGAGGTGGGTATCCCACTGCTCGCGGGCCTGCTTAGTGAAGGCCTCGGAGATCTCGGCGTCCAGCTTGCGCAGGAGACGCTCGCTGCGGTTGACGACCGTGACCTTGGTGCCCAGGGCGTCGAAAATCGCGGCGAACTCGACCGCGACGATGCCACCGCCCAGGATGATCAGCGACTCGGGCTGGGTATCCAGGCGCATGATGTCCTCGTTGGTGCGGTAGCGCACGCCGGAGTCGGTAAGGACGGGGTGAATCCACGGGCGGGTGCCGGTGGCCAGCACCACGTCCTTGCCCCGGATGACGGGCGCGTCGGCGCCGTCGCCGATCCGCAGCGTCCGAGGCGCGACGAAGGATGCAGCTTCCCCGTGGAAAAGGGTGATATTCGGGGTTTCGTCCCCGGCGCGGTAGGCCGCACCGCCCTCGGCGATGGGGTCGATACGGTCGCCGAAGACGCGTTGCTGGATGCCCTTCCAATCCACGTGATCCAGCGAGCCAGTCAGACTGAGCTTGTCGGCGGTGCGGAAGGAGCGAGCCACGTCCGCGGTGTGGACGAACATCTTCGTGGGGATGCAGCCGACGTTGATGCAGGTGCCACCGAAGACACCCTTCTCGACGATGGCGATGGTCTTCTCATCGTTGATCGGCGCCGGGATCGTGTTCCCCGATCCGGTGCCAACGATGATGATGTCGAAGTCCTGGATCTCTCCCGGCGCGGTGTTCTGCTCGGCATTCACGTTCTTCATGCCTGCCAGCCTAGGCGCGAAAATCAGGCGGAGGCCACGAGGCAGGCTCGCCGCCGCTTAGTTGCCGGCGATGCCCTGGGAAGCCAGCCAGTCTGCGGTCGCATTCAGGGCGCGGCGGCGCACCGCGGGGCGGGAGAGGAAGACATCGTGGGTGGCGTCTGCGATGACCTCGATGTGTGCATGAGGGGAAACCTTCGGCGCGGTCTGCCACATCTGCTCCGGCTTGAGGATCGGGTCATTGACGTAGGTCGCGTCCGTGAGCCCGCGCCCGAAGTAGTGGCCGTCGCTGGTGAGCACGAGGGTCGGCAGGCCGGTGTCGCAGCGGCCCGCCTGGAGGTCGGCGATCTGGCGGACCACCCCGGCCATCCAGCTGACGTACTTCTTGCGGGGCTCGATGGGCTTGAGCTCAAGGTCGTAGTCCCATTCGCCCGCGTAATCGGCGTGAAGTGAGTGCCCATAGGAAGGGTTGATTCCCTCCGGCAGCGGAATATTCGGGGCGATTTTGGCGAGTTGTGGCAAGACCCGCTTGATCACGAAGCCCACGGGGCCGTCGAACTGGATGCCATACCAGGGGGAGTTGCCGATGACGGCGCCGAGCATGCCGTGCAGTGTGGCCTTCGCGTCGCTGGGATCAAGCTGAGTAGCAGCGTTGAGGCGGCCGGCCCAGGCCGTGACGTCCAGTCCGCCGGTGGAGTGTCCCACCGCAACGACGGTCGGGTGGGCAGTGCCGATGAGCCCCAGCGCGATGGAGAGGTCCTCGTCGTAGATGGCCTGGCTGGTGACGTGGTGCCAGGTCTGGCCTTCCCGCCACGCCCTGCCGCACTTGCGCATGTCGATGGCGTAGACCGCGTAGCCGGCCTCGTGGAAGAAGCGGGCCACGTGGTCCTGGAAGAAGTAATCCGTCATCCCGTGGACGAAAAGTAGGGCGGGACGGGCGTAGAAATTACGGGTCGGGTCGGAGACCGCAGTGGCGGCTGTCGACCCCGCAGCTTCGGCGGGGAAGTAGCGGACGAGGGCGAAACGCACCGGGGTCTCGCCGTCCGGGTCGGTGCCCATCTCGACGTAATGCACGCCGAAATCCGGACCCAGAAGGTCCGGTCCGAAAGTCAGTTCTGCGACACTGGCGCCCTGCGGGTCGGTGAGGACATCGGCTAGCTGCCGGGAAGACGTGTTGCCACCGTGGGCCGGGTCGTTATTCATAGCTGTGGAATCATTCATCGGGATCGATCATATTCAACTTTTTCAGGGGTATAAGGGCAGGCCTGAATATGGATCGAAAAGGCACAGGCGTATGGTAGGTGAAAGCGTGACAAAGCTTTCTTCCGTGAAGGATTGAGGAAACCGTGGCAACGAATAGTTCTCAAAACGATACCGTCGACGTCTTGCTGGTTGGCGCCGGCGTCATCTCCACCACCCTGTCTGTGATGCTGAAGCAGCTGCAGCCGGAATGGAGCCAGCTGATTCTCGAGCGCCTGGACACCCCGGCCTCCGAGTCTTCTGACCCGTGGAACAACGCAGGCACCGGCCACTCCGCGCTGTGCGAGCTGAACTACACGCCGGAGGTCAACGGCAAGATCGACGTCTCCAAGGCCGTCGGTGTCAACGAGAAGTTCCAGGTCTCTCGCCAGTTCTGGTCCCACCTCGTGGAGAACGACATCCTGGGCGAGCCGTCCGAGTGGATCAACCGGGTTCCTCACGTCTCCTTCGCTCAGGGCATGGACCAGGTGGACTACCTCAAGGCCCGCTACGAGGCCCTGAAGGATAACCCGCTGTTCCCAAACATGAAGTTTTCGGACTCGGAGACGAAGTTCCGTGAGTTCCTGCCGCTGATGGCGGAGGGTCGCGACTTCAACACTCCGACCGCAATTTCCTGGTTCGATGAGGGTACTGACATCAACTACGGTGCGCTGACCCGCCAGTACGTCGATGGGCTGACCGCCGAGGGCGTCGAGGTGCGCTACGGCAGTGAGGTCGTCAACCTTAAGCGCGAGGGCGCGAAGTGGAAGGTCTCCGTCAAGAACCGTCACACCGGCGACACCTCCGTCGTCACCGCCAATTTCGTCTTCGTTGGCGCTGGCGGCATGGCGCTGCCGCTGCTGCAGAAGGCCGGCATCCCAGAGATCAAGGGCTACGGTGGCTTCCCGGTCTCCGGTCAGTGGCTGCGCTGCACCAACGAGGAGCTCATCGAGAAGCACGCCGCGAAGGTCTACGGTAAGGCCTCCGTCGGCGCTCCGCCGATGTCCGTGCCGCACCTCGACACCCGCGTGATTGATGGCAAGAAGGGGCTGCTCTTCGGGCCATACGCTGGCTGGACCCCGAAGTTCCTGAAGTCCGGTTCCTTCCTGGATCTGTTCAAGTCCCTGCGTCCGGGCAACCTGCCGTCCATGATCGGTGTTGGCCTGCAGGAGTTCGGCCTGACTAAGTACCTAGTCGAGGAGCTGCTGAAGGACCAGACCGCGAAGATGGAGGCCCTGCGCGAGTACATGCCGGAGGCTAAGGACGAGGATTGGGAGCTGGTCATCGCCGGTCAGCGTGTCCAGGTCATCAAGCCGATCGGTGCGCCGAAGTTCGGCTCTCTGGAATTCGGTACGACCCTGATCAACTCCAACGATGGCAGCATCGCTGGCCTGATGGGTGCCTCCCCGGGTGCTTCCATCGCCCCGGCCGCCATGCTCGAGGTGCTGGAGCGCTGCTTCGGCGGCCGCATGGCTGAATGGGCACCGAAGCTGCGTGAGATGATCCCGTCCTACGGTCAGCGCCTGGTGAAGAACGAGGCCCTGTTCCAGGAGCAGTGGGATCGCTCCCAGAAGGCGCTGAAGCTGGCCAAGTAGCTTCCGCCCCCCCGCTAAGGCCGCCCGCCCCAGAGGATTGCCCTCGGGGCGGGCGGTTTTTGCTTAAGCGGCGTTTTGAGATTCTAGACCGCTCGGTCTACTATGCTGTGCTTATGAGCATTTCTCTGCGCAACGTCCACGTCCTCGTTCCGGCCGGCAGCCCCGACGCCGAGCTTGTCGCCCAGCGGTGCAGCGACGCAGGCGCTATCGTCACCACCAGCGCTGCCGGGGTGGCGGCGTCGGAGATTGATTGGAGCACCGTTGCCCTCGTCGTGCTCCCGGGCCAGACCCCGGGGGCGGCGGAACTGATCGCCGCAGCTGAAGAGCGTGGTGTGCCGGTGAATAACCTTGGGGGTGGAACTGAAGAATCGCAGAATGCGGGGGATAGGGACGGGGACCGCCCTGGCGCGGGAACGGTGACGTTAGTGGGCGGTGGCCCCGGCGGTGAGGGGCTGATCACCGTCGCAGGCAAGCGTGCCATCGAGAGCGCCGACATCATCTTCGCCGACCACTTGGGGCCCTTCGGGCTGGCCGAGGAGGCAGCCGAGCGCGGGGCGGAGCTCGTGGACGTCTCCAAGATCCCCTATGGCAAGCAGGTGGCCCAGGAGAAAACCAACGAGATGCTCATCGAGGCCGCTCAACAGGGCAAGAAGGTGGTGCGCCTGAAGGGCGGGGATCCCTTCATCTTCGGTCGCGGATTGGAAGAGGCCGAAGCCTGCGCGGCAGCCGGGGTGCCGGTATCCGTCATCCCCGGGGTCACGAGCGCGACATCGGCGCCAGCTCTGGCTGGGGTATCTCTGACTCACCGCGGCTGGGTGCACGACATCACGATCGTCTCCGGGCACGTGCCCCCAGGCCACGAGAAGTCGCTCGTGAACTGGGAGGCAGTCGCTGGGCTGACCGGCACACTAGTGCTGATCATGGCCGTCAAAAACGCCGGGGCGATCGCCGCTGAGCTTATCGCTAAGGGACGCTCCGGCGAGCAGGCGGTGACGATTATCGAGTCGGCCTCCATCGACGGCGAGCGGGTCACGGAAACCACCCTTGGGTCCCTCGGGGAAACGATCGACGCTGAAGGAATCAAGCCACCGGCGATCATCGTGATCGGCCGGGTCAGCGAGCGCCGGATCAAGGGCTTGGCTGCTGCTTTCTAGTTGGGCTAAGAGGGCAGGGGTTTGCCGCCTACTCGGCCGGAACAATGAACGTGACCTCGCCGGGGTGGTGGGCCTCCGCGCGGAAATTCGCGTCGACGAATGCCGCCACTTCACCGATACGGTGGGCGAAAGCCTCCGCCAGTTCGCCGGTTGAGTGCGGGTCAGCGGGTAGGTGGCCGCCGGCCAACGCCAGCTCCCGGGCAACCAGCCCCTTGTAGTGCTTGTTGAAGTGGCTGACGACCTTCCGGCTGCCGTCCGGGTACTCGGATTCCACCCGCAAGCTCACCGCGCCTGGAATCTTCCCGAGGTCCCGGTAGCCACCGGAGCGCAGGTCAATGATCCCGCCGCCAGCGCCATCCGTTTCTGCGGCGCGATCCTCCCGCCAGCGGGCGAGTTCCTCGCCGATGCGGTTCCCCTCGGCCGGCTTCGTCCACTGGGAGCGCAGCGTGCGAGCCTCGCCGTCCACGAATACCTTGGAGCCGGCGGAGAGCCGATAGCGGGGGATGAGATCATCGGCGGCGATCACTCCAAAGAGCGCGGAACCGATCGCCAGCCGCGCACGCGCTTCGGCGGGGAGCGGCCGGCCGGTGCGTTGCCCCGTCGGGTCGAGGGCATCGTAGGCCACCCCGGTGTAGCGCTCCACTGCGGGAAGTAGCTCGGAGGACATGACGGTGGCGTTGGATTCGTGCTCAGCGTGCTGGGTAGCGCGGATCCCGATCATCGTGTCTAGGGCGCGAATTCTCTCTTCTGCGGCTTCCTGGGGGGCCGAGGCGCCCGCCAGTGCTTCCTGGTCGGCAAGGAAGCTCTGTCCCATTGCTTCAAGGGCGCTGAGCAGGCGTTTTCTGGTTGGCGCAAGCCCGGGGAAGGCCAGCTGATCCACCGCGACCGGGCCGGGTTGTCCGCCAGCAGTTTTGCTTTCCGAAGGGGGCAGGATGATGAGCATAAAAACATGCTAGCCGGTGGCATCCCCGCGGGGTCGGGGCTGTAGGCTAAGCATCATGATTACCCGCATGTCCTCCCTCTTCCTGCACACGCTGCGCGACGACCCAGCTGATGCAGAACTCGCCAGCCACAAGCTGCTTGTCCGAGCCGGCTATATCCGCCGCGTTGCACCGGGTGTGTACTCCTGGCTCCCCATGGGTCTGCGCGTGCTGCGCAAGGTCGAAAACGTCGTTCGGCGCGAAATGGATGCCATCGGCGGCCAGGAACTCATGTTCCCCGCTCTGCTGCCGAAGGAGCCCTACGAGGTCACCGGCCGGTGGGAAGAATACGGTCCCGAGCTCTTCCGGCTCAAGGACCGCAAGGAGGCGGACTACCTGCTTGGCCCCACCCACGAGGAGCTGTTCACGTGGCTCGTCAAGGGGGAACTGAACTCCTATAAGGACTTCCCGAAGGTCCTCTACCAAATCCAGACCAAGTATCGCGATGAGGCCCGCCCGCGCGCCGGCATCCTGCGCGGCCGCGAGTTTGTCATGAAGGACTCCTACTCCTTCAACATGACCGATGAGGGGCTGGACGAGTCCTACCAGCTGCACCGCAAGGCCTACCAGCGGATCTTCGACGCCCTCGGCATCGAGTACGTCATCTGCTATGCGACCTCTGGCGCGATGGGTGGCTCGGCTTCCGAGGAGTTCCTGGCGGTCGCCGCGGACGGCGAGGATACCTTTGTGCGCTCCACTGAATCCGACTACGCCGCCAACGTGGAGGCGGTTGTCTCCATTCCGCCGGCTGAGGAGTCAGTCGAGGACAAGCCGGAGGCGGTACGACACGAGAGTCCGGGTACCGACACCATTGAGACCCTCGTGGAGTGGGCCAACGAGGCGGGTCTGACCGTCGGCGGGGCACCGGTGACAGCGAAGGACACCCTCAAGTGCATCGTTTGTAAGGTCACCCGCCCAGGCTCGGACGAGGACGGCAAGCCTTTCGCCCCTGAGCTCACGGGCGTGCTTGTGCCGGGCGACCGCGAGGTCGATATGAAGCGTCTCGAAGCCGCCCTGGAACCGGCCGTCGTCGAGCTGGCTGATGATGAGGACTTCAAGAAGTACCCATTCCTCGTCAAGGGCTTCGTCGGCCCCCGGACGTTCGCCGATAACGACCTGCGCATGCTCGCCGATCCCCGTGTGGTCAAGGGCACTGCCTGGATCACCGGAGCGGATGAGAAGGACCGTCACTACTCCAATCTCGTCGCAGGCCGCGACTTCACCCCGGATGGTTATGTTGAGGCCGCCGAGGTTCGGGAAGGCGACCCATCCCCGGATGGCAAGGGAGTGCTGACCCTGTCCCGCGGTATCGAGATCGGCCACATCTTCCAGCTGGGCCGGAAGTACACCGAGGCCTTCGACGTCCAGATCCTGGACGAGAACGGCCGCCGCACCGTCCCGACGATGGGGTCCTACGGCATTGGTGTCTCCCGTCTGCTGGCCGTGGTCGCCGAGCAGATGCACGACGAGAAGGGTCTGCGCTGGCCGCACAGCATCGCCCCATACGATGTCCACGTGGTCATCGCCAACAAGGACGAGGCAGCGGGTGAGGCTGCACGCGAGCTTGTCGAGGCGTTGTCGGAGGCGGGCTTGGAGGTGCTCTTCGATGATCGCCCGAAGGTCTCGCCGGGTGTGAAGTTCAAGGACTCCGAGTTGCTGGGCATGCCACAGGTCGTGGTCGTTGGACGCGGCTTCGCCGAGGGGAAGGTCGAGCTTCGTGATCGTCTGAACGACGAGCGTTCCGAGATTGACTACACAGACGCCGTCGACGTCGTCACGAAGGCAGCCCGCGCCTAAGAATCTGCCCCACGCCAGCGGTGCAGGCGTGGGGCAAACGGTGGGGGAGCTCAGCGGATTACGCAGAGCCATAAGAGGGGGCGCGGCTAGTCTCCACCCCGGAGGATGACTGCCTCGGGCCGAAGCCCCTGGGCCAACTCCAGCTGACCCTGGGCACGGCTGAGTGCTGCGCACGCCTGAGCCAGAGCCACCCGCAGTGGGCCAGTCTCGGCCCGGCCAGCGAGCAGGCGTAGCTGGGAAAGTGGCGCGGCGAGCGCGGCGTGCAGGAACCCTGGGGCTTCCTTGGCGCTCGCGGGGGCCTTGGTTGCCTTCGAAACTCCGAAGCCAGCAGGGGGCTCATATGAGCCTTCTGCGTCCTTAGGTTTCTCGGCATCCGCGTCTGCTGCGGGCGTAATCATCGCGGTGACGACGTCGCGGGCCAGGCGGGCGCCATCTCCGGCGGCTGCCAGCGGCTTGCGAGCGGAGCCATCATCGGCCGCCAGCGCGACCCCGGCGGCCTGGATCGCCCCGTAGAGGGAGTCCAGGGCTTCCTTCAGATCTTCACCGAGGGCCTTGGTGTTCCCGCGACCCACGATCTCGGGGTCCTCGAGCAGCTCGGCGATATCCTCGCGTTCTGGCGCTCCGGCGACGGGCGCAGTCGCGCCGTAGAGGCCGACCAGCAGCTGAGTCTGGAACTCTTGTCGGGTCACGGTGCGGCCATGGGAATCCTCCTCGTGGGCATCCGCGTTGGGCAACTCCGGGCTTTCGATGGCGCCCAGCAGCTCGCGCTGGATACCGGCGAAGAGCTGCTTGCGCTCTGCGGCAGAATCAGCGCTCTTGTTCTCACCACCGGTCCGGGGCTTTTTGACGGTGCGAGGCGCGGTGCTGGGGGTTGGGGAGTCGTCGCTGCCACCACCGTCTGCAGCCTCGAAACTGCACTGCGGGTCCCGCTGGCCTTCATCGTCGGTGCCGCACTGGCGCAGGAATTCCTTTTCGAGAACCCCGATCTGGCGGCGGATGAATTCCTTTTCCTCAGCGTCAGCCCGATTCAGAGTCGAACGCATCACTGCTGCGATGGAACGTAGCTGATGATTGGGCTCGAAGCCGCCGCGCACGCGGTTGAGCGCCTCCGAGGCCTCGTCGATGCCACAGGCTGAGAGCAGGCCCGTCGCGAGCGCCGCCCCCAGCCCCGCGGCCCCTACTTTGAGCACATTGCGTCGAGTGAGGGCTGGAGCCGCGCTAGCGCGTGCGGGGAGCTTGCGACTTTTCTTCTGAGGGGAGTCCGGATTCACAGCCACTATGGTGCCACACATTCCGCTGGGCACCGCACCGGCGGGTAGGGTGCAAGGCATGGCAACCCCTCTTGATGAAAAGCTCCGCGCGCTGGCCGCCGACGAGGCGATGAAGTGCGGCCTTGATGTGGAAAAATTAACCTTTACCCGGGCCGGGGCGAAGTCCAGCGTGAAGATCGCAGTGGACGCTGACGACCGGCCGGATCTTGATTTGCTCGAGGAAGCCTCCCAGCTGATTGGTGCTGCGTTTGATGCGGCCGAGGCAGCACAGCAGATTGACCTCGGGCCAAGCTACACCCTCGAAGTGACGACCCCGGGGCTGGACTTCCCGCTGCGCGAAGCCCGCCACTTTCAGCGCAACCTTGGCCGACTCGCCAACCTTGCGGGAGGGGGCAAGGGACGTATCGCAGGAGTCGGGAATGACGAGGTCGCGATCCTGCCCGCGGCGAAGAAGAAAGCCGGGAAGAAGTCTCAGGGCAAGAAGGCGGGGAAGCGCACCCCGCAGGCGCCGGTGCGGATTTATCCGCTTGCCGAGCTGGCCGGGTCGACTATTGAGGTTGAATTCTCGCCCGCCCCAGCAGCTGAGCAGGAATTACTCGGATTGACCATGGCCGAGTACCATGAGCTCGCGAAGAGTGACGAAGCCTAAGCGACAAGAAGTCGATGAGGAGTACAAGTGAATATTGATCTCGCTACGCTGCGCGCCATCGAGCGGCAGGAGGGCGTGCCGGTCGACGAGCTGATCCACGCCATCGCCAACGGCCTCAAGGAGGCTTACCGCAACCAGAGCGCCTTCGCCGGCGAGGTGGATGTCCAGATTGACCCCACCTCTGGTGCGGTGGCTATCTACCAGGTGGAGCGCGACGAGGAAGGCAACGTCACTGGCAGGTTGGACGAGACTCCAGAGAACTTTGACCGTACCACCGCGCTGGCGATGCGCGAGGCGATCCGCCGCCGGATCGGGGGAGCCCGAGTCCAGCAGCGCTACGACGAATACTCGTCGATCCGCCATACCATCGTCTCTGGCGTGGTCACCCGCGACGCACGCGCAAACGAGCGTGGCATCACTGTGGTCCACATCGGCACCGAGGCTGACGGCATCGATGGCCAGATCCTGCCCGCCGAGCACATCCCGGGCGAGGTGCTCAAGCACGGCACCCGCGTGAAGGCTTTCGTCACGGACGTCATTAAGCATGCTGACCGTAACGTGCAGATAAGCCTGTCCCGAACCCACCCCGAGCTCGTGCGCGGCCTGTTCGAACTTGAGGTTCCCGAAGTCGCCGACGGCTCCGTGGAGATTATGTCCATTGCTCGTGAGGCGGGCCACCGTACGAAGATCGCGGTCCGCGCCACGATCAAGGGGCTTAACGCCAAGGGGGCCTGCATCGGCCCGCGCGGCCAGCGTGTGTCGGCCATTATGGCTGAGCTCGGTGGCGAAAAGATCGACATCATCGACTACTCGGATGATCCGGCGCAGTACGTGGGCAACGCCCTGTCTCCCTCGAAGTTCGTCTCCTCGGCTGTGATTGATGCAGAGCAGCAGATTGCACGTGTGGTCGTTCCGGATTATCAGCTCTCGCTGGCGATCGGCAGGGAGGGGCAGAACGTGCGCCTCGCCGCTCGCCTCACCGGCTGGAAGATCGATATTAAGTCTGACGCTGAGCAGGGGGAGTAGTCGGTCGACGACGCTGAGCCAGAAGAACTAGCGCCGCTCAAATTCACTGTGGAGGCGCTGGGGCGGCCCCGCCGGGTACGGTGGGGCCAAAAATTGATTGGGGGATGGGACAATGGGGATCAGCGAGGGCAACCGCCACAGCGCTGAAATGGGGGTGGGTTAACCCCCAGCAGGCTTTTCACGTAGACTGGGGGCTGGTCAACGTGCTGGACCACGCATTTGTGCTGCTCGAGAGAAAGTGAGCTTGTGGACGACCGAGCGATACGCGATGGCTCGTACGCCGAATCGGCGGCGGATCCTGCGTTCGCGCGGAAGAACACGGCGCATGTCGCACTGCGTACATGCATCGCCACCCGAAAGGTGAAGCCCTCTACCGAGCTTCTACGGTGTGTAGCCCAGCACAGCGACGACGGGACAACCCGCATCGTGACGGATCTTCACGGCCGGCTCCCGGGCCGCGGCGCGTGGCTTAGCCCCACCGCTGAGGCCCTCGAGAAGGCCATCGAACAACGGCGATTCCACCGCGCCCTGCGATTGGGGTCGGTAACGCCGGACTTCGACGAGTTATGGGCGGTGCTGGGACGCGAGGGGTCGGAAGAACATTGACCCGCCGCGTTGAACGTTCCAAGGACAGTTAACGATTTATCAGTTGACGGAGCCCGACATGTTTGAAAGCACTCTGAACTGATGAGCGCACGATGAAGCGGCATCAGCGATGAACCAGAAACGTTAAAGGGAGCCGGACGTAGCCTTTCCGCATAAGGCCACCGGCTCCGAAATATCGAAGGAGAGTAGTGGCCGGAAAGCTACGTGTGCACGAGCTTGCGAAGAAGCTCGGTGTGACCAGCAAGGAACTCCTTGCAACCCTGAAGGAACAGGGAGAATTCGTTAAGACAGCCTCCTCCACCGTGGAGCCCCCTGTCGTCAAGAAGATGAAGCAATTCTACGGCGTCGCGCAGGAGTCCAAGCCGACGACGCCGCCGTCCCCGCTGGCACAGGCTGGCAGTGTGCCGGACAGCACCCAGCGTGGTCCGAAGCCAGGCGCCAAGCCTGCGGCTAGGCCGAAGTCTGCACCGAAGCCGGGCGCTAAGCCAAGCCCTGCCGCAGCGGCTAAGCCGACCCCGGCATCGAAGCCGACCCCGAGCCCGGCTAAGGCCGCGCCGAAGCCGGGGCAGGCCGCGCCGAAGCCGGGGCAGGCTGCAGCAAAGCCGGGCCAGAAGCCAGCTCGCGCAGCGGGCAAGCCGGGCCCGAAGCCGGGTCCGAAGCCAGGCGCGCGCCCGCAGCGGGTTGCTAATAACCCGTTCTCCTCTACAACCGAGCGCCCGCCGCGCCCGCGTGGTGGAGCCACCCCTGGCGACATGCCTCGCCCAGGCGGCACCCGTGGCGGTGCCGGTCGTGGCCAGGCGCCACGCCCGGGAGCTCGCCCGGGCCGTGGCCAGGGCACCCCGAAGCCGGGGGCAGCACGCCAGGGCGGTGGCCGTCGTCCATCCCCGGCGATGATGCCAGCCACCCCGAGCCCGGGTCAGATGCCCGCCAAGTCTGGAGCCGGTTTCGGCGGCGGTCGTGGCCGTGGTGGTCGCCCAGGCGGCCCGGGTGGTCCGGGTGGCCCAGGTGGTCCGGGACCACGTGGCGGTCGCGGCGGACGTCGCGGCGGCACCGCAGGTGCATTCGGCCGTCCGGGCGGTCCACCGCGCCGCGGCCGTAAGTCGAAGCGTCAGAAGCGCAATGAGTACGAGGCAATGCAGGCACCGAAGGTCGTGGGCGGCGTTAAGCTGCCGAGCGGCAACGGTGAGAAGATTCGCCTCGCCCGTGGCGCCTCCCTGGCCGACTTCGCGGACAAGATCAACGCTGACGCAGCAGCACTGGTGCAGGCGCTGTTCAACCTCGGCGAGATGGTGACCGCCACCCAGTCCGTCTCCGACGAGACCCTGCAGCTGCTGGGCGACGAGATGGACTACAAGGTCGAGGTCGTTTCCCCAGAGGACGAGGACCGCGAGCTGCTCGAGTCCTTCGACCTGCAGTTCGGTGAGGACGAGGGCGACGACGAAGACCTCGCCCAGCGCCCGCCGGTCGTCACCGTCATGGGTCACGTCGACCACGGTAAGACCCGCCTGCTGGACACCATCCGTAAGGAGAACGTGGGCTCCGGCGAGGCCGGTGGCATCACCCAGCACATCGGCGCTTACCAGGTCAGCGTGAACATGGAGGGCGTCGAGCGCCCGGTCACCTTCCTGGATACCCCGGGTCACGAGGCCTTCACGGCAATGCGTGCTCGTGGTGCGAAGTCCACGGATATCGCGATTCTCGTCGTCGCTGCTGACGACGGCGTGATGCCACAGACCGTCGAGGCGATCAACCACGCCAAGGCGGCGGAGGTGCCGGTCGTGGTCGCAGTGAACAAGATCGATAAGCCGACCGCACAGCCGGACAAGATCCGCGGCCAGCTCACCGAGTACGGGCTGGTGCCGGAGGAATACGGCGGCGACACGATGTTCGTCGACATCTCTGCAAAGCAGGGCCAGAACATCGATCAGCTGCTGGAGGCCGTCCTGCTGACCGCGGACGCGTCCCTGGATCTGCGCGCTAACCCGGACATGGACGCCCAGGGTATCGCCATTGAGGCGCACCTCGACCGTGGCCGCGGCCCGGTCGCGACGATCATCGTCCAGCGCGGTACCCTGCGCGTCGGTGACTCCATCGTCGTCGGCGATGCTTACGGTCGTGTGCGTCGTATGATCGACGAGCACGGCAACGACGTCCAGGAAGCTGGCCCGTCCCGCCCGGTCCAGGTTCTCGGCCTGACGAGCGTGTCCGGTGCCGGCGATAACCTCCTGGTTGTCGACGAGGACCGCACGGCCCGCCAGATCGCGGACCGCCGCGACGCCCGCCGTCGTAACGCGCTCGCAGCCCGTTCCCGCAAGCGCGTCTCGCTGGAGGACCTGGACGAGGTGCTCAAGGAGACGAGCACGCTCAACCTCATCCTCAAGGGCGACAACGCCGGTACCGTCGAGGCACTGGAAGACGCCCTGCTGAAGATCGAGGTCGACGACGAGGTCGCGCTGAACATCATCGACCGTGGTGTCGGTGCTGTCACCGAGACCAACGTCCACCTGGCTGCGGCTTCCGATGCCGTGATCATCGGCTTCAACGTCCGCTCCGAGGGTAAGGCCACCGAGGCAGCTAATGCCGAGGGCGTGGAAATCCGCTACTACTCAATCATCTACAAGGCGATTGAGGAGATCGAGGCAGCCCTCAAGGGCATGCTCAAGCCGATCTACGAGGAGAAGGAGATCGGTACCGCGGAGATCCGCCAGATCTTCAAGGCTTCCGCAGTCGGCCTCATCGCAGGCTGCATGGTGGAGACCGGCAAGGTCCGCCGCAATGCGAAGGTCCGCCTCGTCCGCGATGGCAAGGTCATCTCCGAGGACGCGACGATCGACTCGCTGCGCCGGGAGAAGGACGACGTCACCGAGGTCTCGCACGGTTACGAGTGCGGTATGGTGCTGTCCTACCCGAACATCGAGGTCGGCGACCGGATCGAGGCCTACGAGATGGTCGAGGTCCCTCGCGACTAACTGTTCAGCACCAGTTAGCTAAGCTGGGCGATTGCTAGCCCGCCGCAATCCCGGGAGCGGGGCGGCGGGGCAGCGCCCGGCTTTTGCCGTTTTTACATCACTAACCGGTGGGACCGTGAAGGCCCCGCCCGAAAAGGAGTGCCACATCATGGCTGATAGTGCTCGCGCTGCGCGCATGGCCAAGCGCATCCAGCAGATCGTCGCCGTCGCTATCGAGCGGGAGATCAAGGACCCACGCCTGGAGTACGTGACCATCACGGACACCCGGATGACCGGCGACCTGCACGACGCCAGTGTGTTCTACACCGTGCGTGGCGCATCCATCGACGACGAGCCGGATGTTCCGCTGGCTGCCGCCGCGCTGGAGAGTGCGAAGGGCCAGCTCCGAAAGATCGTGGGCGATCAGCTCAGCGTCCGCTTCACGCCGACCCTGAGCTTCGTGCACGATACCGTCCCAGAGGCATCCGCTCACATGGAGAAGCTGCTCGCCGAGGCGCGTGAGAAGGACGAGGCCGTCCGGGCCCAGGCTGCTCAGGCCAAGCCTGCGGGTGAGGCCAACCCTTACAAGGAGCGCGACTAGCGCCTCCTGCGTGGCGCTCGGTGCCCTGATCGGGTGCCGGGTGTGCGCACGGAAAATTTTGCCGAGAAGAGGAGCTGAAGGAAAGCCAAGGTGCAGGAGCCCACAACGCTGCGGGAGTTTGAGGACGTCGGTCACCGAAAGATCCTCGCGTTGGCCTGGCCGGCGCTCATTGTGCTGGCAGCCACTCCGCTGTACCTCCTGCTGGACACCGCTGTGGTCGGGCGCCTGGGGGCGACCTCCCTGGCTGGACTCGCGACGGGTGCGGTAGTGCTGAGCACCGTCACCACGCAGCTGACCTTTCTTTCCTACGGCACCACTGCCCGCGCCGCGCGCTACTATGGGGCAGGGCGTACCACTGATGCGGTCTATGAGGGCATTCAGGCATCCTGGATCGCACTTGGCGTGGGGGCGGTGCTCGCGGTGGGCCTGTTCTTTTTCTCCCCGGCCATATCCCTGGCCTTATCTGGGGATGCCGAGGTGGCTGCCGAGGCCACCAGCTGGCTTAAAGTCACCAGCCTGTCGGTGATTCCCGCGTTGTTCATCATGGCGGGTAACGGCTGGCTGCGGGGCCTTTCCAACACCCGGCTCCCGCTTTACTTCACGCTGGCCGGGGTCATCCCCATGGCTGTGACTGTCCCGCTGGCCGTACGGCGCTGGGGGCTCGTGGGCTCCGCGATAGCGAACGTCGCCGGCGAGCTCATCATTGCCGCTTGTTTCCTGGGGGCGTTGGTGTTTCATTGGCGCAAGTTCGGGGATCACCGCTCGATGCGGCCCAATAGGAGGGTGATCCGGACACAGCTGGTGATGGGGCGGGATCTCATCGCCCGGTCTCTGTCTTTTCAGGCGGCATTCCTTTCCGCAGCGGCTGTGGCCGGGCGAATCGGAGCCCCGGCGCTGGCGGCTCACCAGATCCTGTTGCAGCTGTGGAACCTCGTGTCTCTGCTGCTCGATAGCGTTGCGATCGCTGCCCAAGCGTTGGTTGGAGCAGCCTTGGGCGCCGGCTCGGCGCGCGCGGCCCGCTCTGTGGCGCGCCAGGTGTTGAAGTTTTCGCTGGGGGCCTCGGTGCTGCTGGCGGTGATTTTTGGGCTGGGGGCGCGGGCGGTGCCCCAGCTCTTTACGGCCGACGCCCCCGTGCTCGACCAGATTGGTGGACCGTGGTGGGTCTTTGTGTCCATCATCGTGGTCGGCGGTGCCGTGTTCGCCCTGGATGGGGTGCTGCTGGGAGCCGCGGATGTGGCATTCCTGCGCAATGCCAGCATCGCGGCGGCGGTCATCGGATTCATTCCACTGGTCTGGCTGAGCCTTGCCTTCGACGTTGGTCTGATTGGGGTATGGGCCGGGTTGGCAGCCTTCATGCTGATCCGGTTTGGTGCGGTGCTGTGGCGCTACCGCGGTGACGCCTGGACCAGTAGCGCTGATGAGCGGGAAGGGGAAGAGCGACACTCCCAGAGCCTCACGGGGGCCTAGAGGCGGGGGAGGGAGCCTTGCGACTGACCGGGCGCTTTCCCAACCTACGGTGAGACAACGTAGGGTTGAAATTTCTGGGAACTTTCCTTGGCAATAGGATTACTGATTGGCTGGAACCCGACAGTAGCGCGAGCAGAATAACGACGGAGGACGAGGTGGTAGGCATGCAGGGCGCCGATGATTCGCTTGCAGCGCAGTTTGCCTACACAGCCTCCGTCGCCGGCGGTGCAGGGGAGGAAGAGGATCAGGACGCGGTGACCCTGTGGGCCGTTAGCGACCTGCACGTGGCTGCGCGCGGCAACCGCGATGTCGTCGTCGACCTGGTGCGGCCCCGTAACCCTGAGGACTGGCTGATCGTGGCAGGCGACGTCGCCGAAGACCTGGACGTCGTAATCGGCGTGCTGGACGAGCTTCGCCGACGCTTCGCGAAAGTGATCTACGCGCCCGGGAACCACGAGCTCTACGCGCGTGCGGGGCACGGCCCGGTTGCTAAGGCGAAATACGAGGAACTGATCCGTCGGTGCCGGCGCATTGGCATCTACACCCCGGAGGACCCGTACCAGCAGTTCGCTGGGCACACTATCGTCCCTCTATTCACCCTCTACGATCACTCCTGGCGAGATCTGACCACCACTCCGGAGGAAGCGATCGCCGAGGCGCACGCGCTAGGGCTGGTCTTGAGCGATTACTATATGATCCGGCCCTTTGTGGATATCCCGCTGTGGTGCCGGGAGCGCCTGGCCTATTCGGTACGCCGTCTGGGGCAAGTCACGGGTCCTACCGTGCTCGTTAACCACTGGCCCTTGGCGCAGGAATCCTTGCGGCGCGTGCGATATCCCGAGATCGGGCTGTTCTCCGGCACTCGGCACACCCAGCAGTGGGCTAAGCGTTATCGTGCGGCAGCTGTCATTCACGGGCATCTTCACATACCTTTAGGTGTTGAAGTTGATGGTGTGCCGCATGTGGAAGTTTCCCTGGGTTACCCGAGGGAACGTAAGCGCAGCTTGCCCCCGCGGCGAAAGCTTGCCCTGTGGCCCTATCCGGTTATGCGCGCCGCGCGTACATCTGGTCGACAAGCTGGTTTCGAGGAAAGGCGAGGAGGGAAGTAGGCAATGTGGAACGATGTTTTGATTCCTGCGCAACAGACTGAGCCGATTCAGGCCTACGACCACCAGTTCCAGCGGGTGCCCTCCCTGCTCCAGCCCGGGCGCCTGTTGAGCGGGGTGCGTTGCGTCGAGTATCACTCATCGGCCGAAAACCTGCGCAATTACCACGGTCTTCCCATGGTGGAACAGGAGCTCGTCGCCACCGCGGTGGACCGTCGCAAGGCAGAATTCGGGGACTCCCGGTGGTGTGCTCACCGTGCGATGGAGCAGTTCATCCCGGACCAACCGATTCTGCGTGGCCACCGGGGGATGCCGGAGTTTCCCGCCTCGGTTGTCGGCTCGATGACGCACACCACCGGCTACCGGGCTGCCGTGGTGGGGCGCGCCAGCCGATGGAGTTCCCTAGGAATTGACGCCGAGCCGCTCACCGCGCTCCCGGAGGGTGTATTCGCAACGATCGCGAGCCCAGAGGAGCGCGCGGGTCTGCGCCGCCTGTCCCGTCGCCTGGGCCGCGGCCATGATGGTCAGGGGGCGCTGGGGGTGGTGCTCTTCTCCGCGAAGGAAGCCGTATACAAGGCTTGGTATCCGCTGACCCAACAGTTCCTCGACTTCGACCAGGCGCGCATCGAACTTCGCGAGGACGGCAGCTTTAAGGCCCGGCTGCTCGTCGGCAATGCGCCGGTTCCCACCATCGAGGGCCTCTGGTCAGCAGCCGAGGGCTACGCGCTCACGATGGCGGGCGTGCGCGCCTAAACCAAGCCGTGGGGGCGGGCGACGAACTCGCTGGCCGCACGCCGCTCCTTCTCCTTAATCAGCGCGATCGCGTGGCCCTGCGGATCCACAGCCGCGTGCACCCCCTTGAGCCCGATTGGATCCAGCCACTTACCCAGGGCCAGATCCGCCGCCTGTCCTTCGGTGATCGACCGGGTGGGGAAGCAGACCTGCATCGCGGCATCGAGGCTCAAGCCCAGCGTCGGTGTTTCGGCAAGCTCGTCGAGGGTGACGGCCTCAGCGATATCGAAGGGGCCCACGCTGGTGCGTCGCAGCGCGGTGAGGTAGCCACCCAACCCCAGGGCCTCGCCGACGTCGCGAGCGATGGCGCGGATATACGTCCCGGAGCTGCAGTGGACGCTCACATCGACCAGCCAGCGCGGTCCCTCGGTGGTCTCTTCGCGACGGACATCGGAAAAGCTCAACGAGTGGATCGTGATCGGGCGCGGTGGAATGTCGACTTCCTGGCCCTCTCGGACGAGCTCGTGGGCTCGGCGTCCGTTGATCTTGATGGAGGACACGGAGGTCGGTCGCTGCATGATCTCCCCTTGGAAGTCCGCGAAGATCTCGCTGAGCCGTGCGGTCATTGTCTCGACGGTGAACGAGTCGATCTCTGTTGGGTCCGCGGTCTGCAGCACCTCACCCTCGACGTCGTCGGTGACGGTGCTAGCACCGAAGGCCATCGTTGCCTCATAACGCTTATCGTGCGTGACGACGTGGGCAAGGAATTTCGTCCCCCGTTCGATGCCAAGCACCAGCACCCCAGTGGCCATGGGGTCCAGAGTTCCGGAGTGGCCAACCTTCTTGGTGCCCATGATCCGGCGAACTTTCGCGACCATATCGTGGCTGCTCGCCCCAGCGGGCTTGTCGAGGATGATCAGGCCGGAACGGTCAAGCAGGCTAGGCGACTGCGTCGGCCGATTGGTGGCAGGGGCCACTTCGTCGCCAGAGCGCTGGGTGTTTTCGGAAGGGGAGTGCTTATGAGCCATGGCGCCAGTCTATGGGTTAAGATCCCCAACGTGAGTATCTGGTACGGGCTTGATCGTGTTCCCCACAACCTCGACGGTGCAGCCGTGACAATCGGCGTGTTCGACGGCGTACATCGCGGACACCAAGAGCTGATTAACCGAGCCGTGGCTAAGGCCAAGGAGCTCGACGTCCCCGCGGTGATGTTTACCTTCGATCCGCACCCGACCGTGGTCTTCCAGCCGGAATCCGTCCCGAAGCTGCTGGGCACGGTGGAGGAGCGCGCGCAGCTGGCGATGGATCTCGGGATCGACCACGTCGTCGTCCAGGCCTTCACCCCGGAGATCGCCTCCTGGTCCCCAGAGGAATACATTGACCGGGCGCTGCTCGATACGTTGCGGGCCAAGCACGTCGTAGTGGGGGAGAACTTCACCTTCGGTCACAAGGCCTCCGGTACCCCCGACACGCTCCGGGAGGTCTCCCAGAACCGGGACTTCACGGTGGATGTGGTTCCGCTGCTTTCTGAAGACGACCACACGGTCTGTTCCACCTGGATCCGGCAGCGCATCGCCGAGGGGGATATGACGGACGCGGCGGAGGCGTTGGGCCGTCCGTTCAGCGTGGAAGGCGTGGTGACCCACGGCGCAGGCCGGGGTGGTCGGGCGCTGGGCTTCCCGACCGCGAACCTGTACTTCCCGGATATCTACGCGCTGCCTTCCGATGGGGTATACGCCGGTTACCTGGAGATCCTGCCGAACCAGGCGGAGCTGTCCCACCAGGGGCTGAGCGACCAGGTTGGCACCATGCCGGTGGGGGCCAAGCTTCCTGCGGCGATCTCCGTGGGGACGAACCCGACCTTCGGCCACGAGCCGCGCAGCGTCGAGTCCTTCGTTCTCGACCACGAGGCCGACCTTTATGATTTCGAGGTCCGCGTCAGCTTCGTCTCCCGAATCCGTGGCCAGGAGAAGTACGACTCCCTCGACGAGCTCATCGCAGCCATCGACCGCGATGTGGCAGCCACCCGCAAGGCTGTGCTAGGGTAACTCGGTCAGCGACTGCGGTTCGCGGTAGTCGCGCGGATTGCCCCGGGCAGTCTTTAAGAATCTTTAGCGCGGACTGAAATAACAAGGAGTTATCCATGGCACTGTCCAAGGACGAGAAGGCAGCAACTCTCAAGGAGTTCGGCCTGCACGAGACCGATACCGGTTCCCCGGAGGCGCAGGTCGCTCTGCTGAGCGCCCGCATCAACCAGCTCACCGAGCACCTGAAGGATCACAAGCACGATCACCACTCCCGCCGTGGTCTGCTGCTACTGGTCGGTCGCCGCAAGGGGCTGCTGAAGTACCTGGCTTCCACCGATATCGAGCGCTACCGCTCCCTGATCGAGCGTCTGGGCCTGCGTCGCTAAGAGGGATCGCGTCCGGAGTTAGTTTTTGCCTCCGGGGCTCTCAGTAGCTTTCCAACCCCGTCTGCGTGTCACACGCGGGCGGGGTTTTTGCTGCGCGCGTGCTAGGCTCGTCGGTGAAACATTGACCGACGTCTAAGCGCCCCTTCGGCACCGATGATCTGAAGACTGCGACGGGCGCTTTTCTGATGAAAGGCCGTGGCACACACGCTATGAGCTCCAAGAAAAACAATCTTCCTAAGAACGTCTCCGTTGAGATGGTTGACCCGGATGCAGGGATCTGGGAAGCAACCGCAACCATCGACAACGGGGACTTTGGTTCCCGCACTCTCCGCTTCGAGACCGGCCTGCTGGCACGACAGGCGGACGGGGCCGTCACCGCGTACCTGGACGAGGACACGATGCTGTTGTCCACGACGACGGCCTCCCGTTCCCCCCGCGAGGGTATCGACTTCTTCCCACTGACCGTTGACGTCGAGGAGCGCATGTACTCCGCCGGCCGCATCCCGGGCAGCTTCTTCCGTCGCGAGGGTCGCCCGGGTACAGACGCTATCCTCGCCGCCCGCCTCATCGACCGCCCGCTGCGTCCGACCTTCGTCAAGGGCCTGCGCAACGAGGTGCAGGTCGTCATCACCGTGATGTCCATTGACCCGAACGAGATGTACGACGTCCTCGCCATCAACGGCGCGTCCGCATCCACCCAGCTCTCCGGCCTGCCGGTGTCCAGCTCGGTCGGTGGCGTGCGCATGGCATTGGTCGTGGATGAGGAGCACCCGGAGGGCCAGTGGGTGGCCTTCCCGACGCGTGAGCAGGTTTCCCAGTCCGTCTTCGAGCTGGTCGTTGCTGGCCGCGTAACCGAGTCGGCAAAGGGTGGCCGGGGCAAGAAGTCCCAGCCGAATGTCGCTGTCATGATGGTCGAGGCAGGGGCCACCGACAATGTCGTCGAGCGCGTCGCGGAGGGCGCGCCGGCACCGACCGAGGCCGTGGTCGCCGAGGGTATCGAGGCGGCTAAGCCTTTCATCGCCACCCTGTGCGCTGCTCAGGACGCGCTGCGCGACGCTGTGGACACCGAGTCTCGCGAGTTCGAGCTCTTCCCACCGTTCGATGAGGATGTTTACTCCGCCGTCGAAGCCGAGTGCGATGCGGATGTCGCGCAGATCATGACGATCGCCGATAAGCAGGAGCGCGACGAGTCGCTTGCGGAGAACATGCAGGAGACCGTTGATGCTCTGATCGACCAATTCCCCGAGCGAGAGTCCGAGATCCGTGCGGCTCACAACGACCTGACCCGCACTATCGTGCGCCAGCGCATCCTGGAGGACGGCTTCCGCATCGACGGCCGCGACCACACCTCGATTCGCGACTTGGGCATCGTGGTGCAGCTGCTGCCGCGTGCCCACGGCTCCGCGCTGTTCGAGCGTGGCGAGACCCAGATTCTCGGCGTGACCACCTTGGACACCCTGAAGATGGAGCAGACCATCGATTCCCTGGGTCCGGATACCTCCAAGCGCTACATCCACCACTACAATTTCCCGCCGTACTCCACCGGCGAGACTGGCCGTGTCGGTAGCCCGAAGCGCCGTGAAATCGGCCACGGTGCTCTGGCTGAGCGCGCCCTGGCCCCGGTGCTGCCGTCCCGCGAGGAGTTCCCGTACACCATCCGCCAGGTCTCTGAGGCTCTCGGTTCCAATGGTTCGACCTCCATGGGTTCCGTGTGCGCCTCCACGCTCTCGCTGTACAACGCCGGCGTGCCACTGAAGGCGCCGGTGGCGGGTATCGCGATGGGCCTGGTGTCCGGTCTCGTCGATGGGAAGGAGAAGTTCGTCAGCCTTACCGACATCCTCGGTGCGGAGGATGCATTTGGCGACATGGACTTCAAGGTCGCCGGTACCTCCGAGTACGTCACCGCCCTGCAGCTGGACACCAAGCTGGATGGCCTGCCATCCGAGGTGCTGGCTTCCGCGCTCGGTCAGGCGCGTAGCGCCCGCCTGGAGATCCTGCAGCTGATGGAGGATGCCATCGACGCGCCAGACCAGATGAGCGAGCTGGCGCCACGCATCACGAAGATCTCCATCCCGCAGAACAAGATCGGTGAGGTCATCGGGCCGAAGGGCAAGACGATCAACCAGATCACAGAGGAGACCGGAGCCAACATCTCCATCGAGGATGACGGCACCGTCTTCGTCTCCGCCGTGGGTGGAGAGGCCGCTGAGGCCGCGATCGAGAAGATCAACGCGATCGCCAACCCGCAGCAGCCGAAGGTCGGGGACCGCTTCCTCGGAACGGTTGTGAAGACCACCGCCTTTGGTGCCTTCATCTCCCTGCTGCCGGGGCGCGACGGTCTGCTGCACATCTCGAATATCGGCGGCGACCGCCGGATCGAGAAGGTTGAGGACGAGCTCAACGTCGGCGACAAGATCCAGGTCGAGATCGCCGACATGGACAACCGGGGCAAGGTCTCCCTGGTTCCGGTCGACGAGGACTAAGCGGCTCAACGCTAGAAGCGGGCACCACATCACACGGTGCCCGCTTCGTCTTATTAGTCTTGATATCAGCAATGCCCGGCCACTCGTCGGGGCTTAATAGAAACTATTGCCAAGCACGCTTCGGCAGGAAGGAAAGTTCATGATCCGCGTAGGAGTACTTGGCGCCAAGGGGCGCGTCGGCACCACCATCGTCGCCGAGGTTGAGCAGAACCCGAACCTGGAACTCTCAGCCGCCCTGGACCACGGTGATGATCTGCAGGACCTCGTGGATACCAAGACCGACGTGGTCGTGGACTTCACCCAGCCGGACTCGGTGATGGGCAACGTGGAGTTCTGCATCCGCAACGGCATCCACGCGGTCGTCGGCACCACCGGCTGGACCGAGGAACGCTATGAGACGGTCCGCAGCCTGCTGCAGGACTCCCCGAAGGTCGGTGTGCTGGTGGCTCCGAACTTCGCCATCTCCGCGGTGCTGACGATGAAGTTCGCCGAGATCGCCGCACCATTCTTCGAGTCCGCCGAGGTTATCGAGTTCCACCACCCGAATAAGCTTGACGCTCCTTCCGGCACCGCCGTACACACCGCCGAGGGGATCGCCCGGGCTCGCCGCGAGGCAGGGCTCGATGAGCAGCCGGACGCCACCGCCCAGTCCCTCGACGGCGCCCGAGGCAGCGACGTCCAGGGGGTGCCCGTTCACGCGGTGCGCATGACCGGCATGGTGGCACACGAGGAGGTCATCTTCGGTACCCGCGGGCAGTCGCTGACCATCCGTCAGGACTCTTACGACCGCGAGTCCTTCGTTCCGGGTGTCGTCATCGGTGTTGAGAAGATCGCCGACAACCCGGGGCTGACGATTGGCCTCGAGAAGTTCCTGGGGCTGGACTAGGACTCGGGCGACGGAGAACGCTATGGCAACACCGGTGGAACTCGACGTCCAGCTCATCGGGCATACCCAATTCCACGCACCGGCGGATATCGATTGGGAAACGGATACCGATGGCCCGTCCGCGCTTCTCGAATTCGCTGGGCGCGCGTGCTACGAGACCTGGGATAAACCCAATCCGCACACCGCAACGAATGCCGCCTACCTCCGACACATCATGGACGTGGGCCACCTCGCGGTATTGGAGCACTCCAGCGCGACGATGTACTTGCGCGGCGTGTCTCGCTCCTGTGCCCACGAGGTCATGCGGCACCGGATGTTCTCCTTCAGCCAGCTTTCCCAGCGCTACGTCCCGGATGACGAGGCACGGGTCATTGTGCCGCGCAGCGTGCAGGATAATCCTGACCTGGAGAGGCTCTTTCTCCAGGCAGCAGACGTCGCGCACGGCGCCTACACCGAAATCCTGGACAGCCTCAACGAGGAGCTCGACGAGGGAGCGAGCGCGAGGGTGAATGCTGCGCTGCGGGCCAAGCAAGCCCGACAGGCGGCACGTGCTGTCCTGCCGAACGCGGCGGAGACCCGCTTCGTCATGTCCGGCAACTTCCGCAGCTGGCGACACTTCATTGCCATGCGGGCGACCGAGCATGCCGACCCGGAGATTCGTCGGGTGGCGATTGCATGCCTCGTTGAGCTCCAGTCGATCGCCCCGGAGGTTTTCGAGGACTTCTCGATTACCGAGTTGCGGGATAAGACCCAGATCGCGACAAGCCCCTACGTCAGCGATATCTAGTTCGCGGCGCTGGAGTCGTCGGAAACTGGAGAAAGCGCTCCCCGATACGGGACACGGGGAGCAGCAAATAACCACAAACCTGGTGAAGAAAGGTAATCTTTACACCTATGAGTACAGGTAATGCAGCAATTCGTGGTGCTGAACACTTCGGAACGGTCTCTGTGGCAATGGTGACGCCATTCCACAAGGACGGGACTATCGACCTGAAGGCGGGCGTCGAGCTCGCCGGGTACCTGGTTGATAAAGGCTGCGATTCTCTCGTTCTCGCTGGTACGACCGGAGAATCTCCAACCACGACCAACGAGGAGAAGATCAACCTACTCAAGGCAGTTCGCGCTGAACTTGGCGATAGCGTCAAGCTGATCGCTGGCACCGGCACGAACAACACCGCGAGCACCATCGAACTCTCCCGGCTGTCGCAGGACGCCGGTGCGGATTCGCTGCTCGTCGTCACCCCGTACTACTCCCGACCGAGCCAGGAGGGGCTGTTCCAGCACTTCACTGCGGTAGCGGACAGCGTCGATCTCCCGATTTGCCTCTACGACATTCCGTCCCGGTCGGTCGTTCCCATCGAAATGGACACCATCCAGCGGCTGTCGGAGCACGAGAACATTCAGGCAGTCAAGGACGCCAAGGGCACGCTTCCGGAGGCACTGCAGTTGCTGCAGAACACGGATCTGGCCTGGTACTCCGGCGATGACCCGCTGAACCTGCCGTTCCTTTCGGTCGGTGCGACGGGCTTCATTTCCGTCATCGGTCACCTGGCTGCGGACAAGCTGCGCGCTCTGCGCGATGCCTATGACCAGGGCGACTTGGCAGGCGCTCAGCAGATCGCCGCGAGCCTGGCTCCGCTGGAGCGGGCCCAGGGACGGCTCGGGGGAGTGACGATGGTGAAGGCGGCGTTGAAGCTGCGTGGCAAGGACGTTGGTGCGCCGCGCCTACCAATTTTGGAAGTAGACCCAGCCGAACTTGATCAGCTGGAACAAGACCTGCAGGATGCAGGGGTTTAAAAGGATAATATGACTGAAAATCGTTCTCGGGGACGCAAGGTAACCCGAAAGGCGGCTCCGCCGAGCGCGGAAACTGCTGCACAATCCGATGCGGGGAACGCGGGCGCTGAGCAGCAGCGCGAGCGTTCCGATAAGGCACGCGTGAGCAACGCTGAGGCTGCGACCGTTTTCAATGACGGCGGCCAGCAGACGGCCCAGAACTCCGGCGCCGGCGAGGGCTCCGACAAGGGTGGCCAGCGCTCGGTCGGCGACAGCAATGGCGATAACAATGGCGGTAACGGCGGGGGTCGTTCCCGTAATCGTCGCTCCCGCGGCCGTGGTCGTTCCAAGGGCGCTCACAACGGCGATAAGCAGGGCGGTGATAACCGCGGCGGCCAGAACAACTCCGGTCGCGGTGGAAATAAGTCCAAGTCCGGCGGCCGCAACGGGAACAACAACCGCCGTGGCCGCGGCGGGGACCGTCGTCGCGGTGCGCTGCAGGCCATGCAGGGTGCGGATCTGACCAAGCGCCTGCCAGAGCCGCCGGCTCTGCCCAAGGGCGGGCTGCGCATCGTCGCTCTCGGTGGTATCTCCGAGATCGGCCGCAACATGACTGTCTTCGAGTACGACGGCCGCCTGCTGCTTATCGACTGTGGCGTGCTCTTCCCATCCAGCGGTGAGCCGGGCGTGGACCTGATCCTGCCGGACTTCTCCTACCTGGATGATAAGTGGGACCGCGTCGAGGCTCTTGTGATCACCCACGGTCACGAGGACCACATCGGTGCGATCCCGTGGCTGCTGAAGCAGCGCGCGGACATCCCGATCGTTGCCTCCCGCTTCACCGCGGCACTCATCCAGGCCAAGACCCAGGAGCACCGTCAGCGCCCGAAGATCGTCGAGGTCAACGACCAGTCTCACGTGAATTACGGTCCGTTTGACCTGCGTTTCTGGAACGTCAACCACTCCATTCCGGATTGCCTTGGCATCGCGCTGAAGACCCCGGCCGGTCTGGTGATCCACACTGGCGACATTAAGCTCGACCAGACCCCGATCGACGGCCGTCCGACGGACCTGCCGGCGCTGTCGCGCTTCGGCGATGAGGGCGTGGATCTCATGCTCTGCGACTCCACCAACGCCGCAACCCCGGGATTCTCCGGTTCTGAAGCAGACGTTGCCCCGACGTTGACCCGCCTGATCCGCGATGCGAAGCAGCGCGTGATCCTGGCATCCTTCGCCTCCAACGTGGCTCGCATCCAGTCCGCCGTGAACGCGGCGGTGGCGGCGAACCGCAAGGTGGCCTTCACCGGCCGCTCGATGATCCGGAACATGGAGATCGCAGAGCGCATGGGTTACCTGAACGCCCCGCGAGGCACCATCGTCTCCATGGACGAGGCCTCCCGCATGGCTCCGCACAAGGTGGTTCTCATTACCACCGGCACCCAGGGTGAGCCGATGGCTGCACTGTCTCGCATGGCACGCCGGGAGCACCGCCAGATCACCGTCCGCAACGGCGACCTGATCATTCTTTCTTCCTCCCTGGTTCCGGGTAACGAGGAGGCAGTGTTCGGCGTGATCAACATGCTCTCGCAGATCGGTGCCACGGTGGTCACCAGCCGCGACGCCAACGTCCACACCTCTGGTCACGGTCTGGCAGGAGAGCTGCTGTTCCTTTACAACGCCGCGCGTCCGCGTAACGCGATGCCAGTGCACGGCGAGTGGCGCCATCTGCGCGCTAACCGCGACCTGGCCATCTCGACCGGCGTGGACCCGAAGAACGTCCCACTGGCCCAGAACGGCGTCGTCGTGGACCTGCATAACGGCCACGCGAAGGTCGTGGGACAGATCACCGTGGGCAACCTGTACGTCGACGGCACCCGCATGGGCGACGTGGACGCAGATACTCTCGAGGACCGCACCGCGATGGCCGAGGGCGGCCTCATCGCCGTGTCTGTTGTCATCGACAACCGCACCGGCCGTCCGCTGGAGGCTCCGCACATCCAGGCCAAGGGCTTCTCTGGGGATGCCAAGGACCTGCTCAAGGAGCTCGGCGAGATCGCCGACGACGTGATGATGGACCTGGCTGGCGAAGGGGAGAATAACCCTTACCGCATGGCTCAGACCCTGCGTCGTCGCGTAGCCCGTCACGTGTCCGATAAGTGGAACCGTAAGCCGCTGATCGTCCCAACCGTGGTTCCGATGACCAGTGAGATCGTTGAGGAGCTGGAGGACGGACCGTCCGTGCCTGCTCAGTAACGACTGAACTGACTGTCCGGGCCGAGGGCTTGCCGTGAAGCACACGGTGACCCCGGCCCGGTCTTTCATTTCTCCCAGCATTTCTTCGGGCCCGCTGGACGGTGGGGGAGGGGAGTCGCGTACTTGAAGTACGGATGTACTCGCCACGAATCCCACTGCGTGGCGTGTTGAAAGTGTTAAACATGTGACTACTGGGACTAATATGGCGGACATGTCTGTCAGAAACCGTCCCGGCACGTCGCCTTCCCGCAACCGCTCCCGGCGCTCTCACTCTCGCCCCGGTGAGCGGAATTCTCGCCCAGTGGCGAGGCGCCGTGCCCCACGCATGGGGATCGACGAGGACCTCTCCGTCGACCCTGGTGCGTCGACGGCCAAGATCACGAGGCCGGGCGGTGGGGCCTCCGACATGGAGTTTGGTAGGACGGGCAGTGCCTACCGCGCCGTTGGCGGAAGCATCAAAACGATCGCGGATTCGGTCGCCAGCGGTATTGGTGGCGCGCTCCGGCGCCCCCGAAACGAGAATGAGGATGAAGGCGCAGCCGAGCCTGCCTCGCACCGATCACAAGCTCGCACATCGAAGAAGAAAGTAGAAGGTTTGGCCTCTCAGCAGCACGAAGACGGCACCCAGCCGCGGCGTCCCCGACGCACGAAGTCGGTGGCGAAGGAGGTGGCGCCGGTCGAAGACACACAGCTTGACGACGAGGGGAGCTTCTCAGACGGTCCGCGCCAGATCGGCGGTGGCTTCGACGGTCCGGCTCTGATCAGCGCCGGCGCTGCGGTAGTACTCGGCGCTACGCTGTGGTTCAACGTTGCCGGGGCGGTCGGAAAGGCCATTGCCTACGCTCTGACTTGGGCTATCGGCGTTGGGGCTTATATCGTTCCGTTCGCGCTACTGGGGCTGTTCTGGATCCTCATGTTCGGAATCCGCACCACGCAGAGCTCCGACCTGCGCCGCGGCTTGGGGGTGGGGCTTGTCGCCGGTCCCCTGTTGGGGATCATCCATATCTTCGCTGGTTTGCCGACCAGCACCGCGGACAAAGCCGGAGCCGGCGGCATCGTCGGCCAGTTCATCGGCACGCCAATGTCCGTGGGCTTCAGCAACTACGTTGCCGTTCCGCTGTTGTTCCTCATCATGATTTACGGTGCCCTGCAGCTCACCGGTCGCACGGTCGCCGAATTCTTCGCCGGCTCCGTGTCTTGGCTGGGACTCGACGGCGCGTTCGATGCGCTGCGTGAACGCTTCTCCCGGCATCCGGAGGAGGAGTACGACGACGATCCGTACGGCGAAATCGATCAGCGACTCGATGAGGCCGTGGACCAGGACGACTACCTGCTTCCGGCCCGCACCCGGAAGACATCCCCGATGGCCAACTACCCGGTGGAGGAGGAGCCTGCGCAGCCCGCCCGGCGAACCCGCCGCCGCAATGCCCCGGCCCCGAGAGCAGCTGCGCCACGACAGCCGGAGCCACGTGCCGTCGATGACGTCGATGAACCCCTCCCGCTGGTTTCCGATACCGATGAGACCTCGGTGCTCGACGTGGCCACTAGTCCGCAACAGTCGACGCCGAGCCGCAAGGCCGCACGGGCCCAGCAGCGCTCCGCGATCCCGACGCCGAGGGAGGAACCCCCGCAGGCTGAGCCCGCTGCCCGGCGGGGACAGGCCGAGGAGCGCGCCGCAGGGGACAAGGCTGTCAACCAGACCCGCGAGGCTATGCGCCAGGCTATCGTCGCTCGCTCCGGCATCGACGCTGCCGCACTCGCCGCTGATAAGGCCGAGGGACAGAACGAAAACGGGGACTCCGCCGCGTCGGGGGCGTCCTCGGCTCCAGCGGTGCAGCACGGAGTGGAAGGCAGCTACGTCCTGCCGTCCACCGACCTGCTGATCCCGGGCGAGCCAGCGAAGGAGCGCAGCGACGCTAATGACCGGATGATCGACGCGATCACGGAGGTCTTCGAGGAGTTCAACGTCGACGCCCACGTCACCGGCTTCCAGCGTGGTCCGACGGTCACCCGCTATGAGATCGAGCTGGGCCCCGGCGTGAAGGTCTCGAAGATCACGAATCTGCAGTCCAACCTCGCCTACGCGGTGGCCACGGATAATGTCCGACTGCTGACCCCGATCCCGGGCAAGTCCGCCGTCGGCATCGAGGTGCCGAACTCCGACCGCGAGATGGTTCGCCTCGGCGACGTGCTGGGCTCCTCAGACGTGGTGGCCAACCAGGATCCGATGCTGATCGGCCTGGGCAAGAACATCGAGGGCGACTTTGTGGGGCACTCGTTGCAGAAGATGCCACACCTGCTGGTCGCCGGTTCGACCGGCTCCGGTAAGTCCGCGTTCGTGAACTCGATGTTGGTTTCCTTGCTCACCCGCGCCACGCCGGAGGATGTTCGCCTCATCCTCATTGACCCGAAGATGGTGGAGCTCACGCCGTACGAGGGCATCCCGCACCTCATCACTCCAATCATCACCCAGCCGAAGAAGGCAGCAGCTGCGCTGACCTGGCTGGTGGAGGAGATGGAGCAGCGGTACATGGACATGAAGGCCACCCGCGTGCGCCATATCAAGGACTTCAACCGCAAGGTCAAGTCCGGGGAGATCACCACCCCGCTGGGCTCGGAGCGCGAATACCGCCCGTACCCGTACATCGTCTGTGTGGTGGACGAGCTCGCGGACCTCATGATGACCGCTCCGCGCGAGATCGAGGACGCCATCGTCCGTATCACCCAGAAGGCCCGTGCCGCCGGCATCCACCTGGTCCTGGCGACGCAGCGCCCGTCCGTGGACGTCGTTACCGGCCTGATCAAGACCAACGTGCCGTCGCGCCTGGCCTTCGCAACCAGCTCGCTGACGGACTCTCGCGTGATTCTCGACCAGGCCGGCGCCGAAAAACTCATCGGCATGGGCGACGGGCTGTTCATCCCGCAGGGTGCGCCGCGACCCATCCGTATGCAGGGCGCCTTCGTCACCGACGAGGAGATCTTCGACGTCGTCGAGGAAGCCAAGGCACAGGCTGAACCGGACTACACCGAGGGAGTCACCGAGGATAAGTCCGCTGAGGCGAAGAAGAACATCGATGCTGACATCGGCGACGACCTCGAGGACCTTATCCAGGCCGTCGAGTTGGTCGTGACGTCCCAGTTCGGTTCGACATCGATGCTGCAGCGTAAGCTCCGCATCGGTTTCGCCAAGGCCGGCCGACTGATGGACCTCATGGAGACCCGCGGAGTGGTGGGCCCCTCCGAGGGATCTAAGGCCCGCGAGGTGCTGGTCAAGCCGGAGGAGCTCGACACCATCATCTGGATGATCAAGGGCGCCAATCCGGAAGACGCGCCGAAGGAAATCGTCGAGGAAGACAACAGCCAGGAAGGTTCCGAGGGCTCGGCACCGGCGGCTGCGTCCAACGTCGACTCGGTCGATGATGGTGGCGACGAAGACACCCAGACACGCGTTATTCCCGCTAGCCCGCCCTCGGGGGCCTTCTAAGGCATGCACTCGTGGTGGCCTGAGCTGGGGTTTCCGTCCCCGGTCTGGTCGCTGGTGTAGCATTACTCCTGATGGAGGGGAGTACCCCATTCCACGGAGTCGGTCGTCAACACGGCGGAGCGGCGGCGAGCAGGGTTTCAACACTGCCGGCGCGGCGCTCACCCGGCCACTCCGGTCAGGCCCGTTAAGCCTGGCGGGGGAGACCTCCGGTCGTTGAACACGCTTTAAGGGCCGGAGGGACCAATGGAAGTTAATGCTTTAACCTGGGGCATCACGATGGTGGTGGTGCTCGGATTCTTTGTTTTCGATTTTTTCACCCACGTGCGCACGCCGCATGAGCCGACGCTGAAGGAATCCGCACTCTGGTCGGCGTTTTATGTTGGCCTGGCGATGATCTTCGGGGTCTTCCTCTGGTTCACCTGGGGTGAGCCGGGCAACCCCCACCAGCACGGGCTGGAATTCTTTGCCGGCTACATCACTGAGAAGGCGCTCAGCGTCGATAACCTGTTCATCTTCTCGCTGATCCTCACCACGTTTAAGATCCCACGTAAGTACCAGCAGAAGGTACTGCTCGCCGGCATCCTCATGGCGCTCGTTTTGCGTGGCGTATTTATTTGGCTCGGCGCGGCGGCGATCGCCCGCTGGTCTGATGTGTTCTACCTCTTCGGCATCTTCCTTCTGTGGACCGCCGCGAAGTTGGCCTATGACGAGGTCACCGGGGCGGAAGAGACCGACCTCAACGATATGAGGATCATCCGGATCCTGCGCAAGGCGGTGCCGGTGACGGACAAGATGCACTCGGACCGTCTCTTCGTCCGCGAGGGCGGTGCGGCTGACGAGGTCGACGGCAAGAAGACGTCCTCAGGAAAAGCCCGACTCATGGTGACCCCGCTGTTTGTCGCGTTGCTGGCCATCGGCTTCATCGACGTGCTCTTCGCACTGGATTCGATCCCTGCGATCTACGGCATCACCAGCGAGCCCTACATCGTCTTCACCGCCAATGCGTTGGCCCTGATGGGGCTGCGCCAGCTGTTCTTCTTGCTGGACGGACTGCTGGAGAAGCTGGTCTACCTCTCTTACGGGCTGTCTATCATCCTGGCGTTCATCGGCGTGAAGCTGGTGCTGCACGCGTTGCATGAGAATAACTTGCCGTTTATCAACGGCGGGGGCAATGTCTCCGTTCCGGAGGTGTCCGTTGAGTTCTCACTGATTTTCATCGTCTTGACCCTGGTTATCACGACCGTGCTGAGCCTCACGGTGGGGAAGAAGGCCCAGCAGAAGCAGGCCTCGATGACGGAGGATCCGAAGCCCGAACCTGCGGGCGATGCCGGTTTCGGTAAAGATCCTGCAGGTAGGTAGAATTACCAGCGTGGAGACAACAGTGGAGCGGAACACGCAACCAGATACGCTGAGCGCGTTTGGTCGTTTTGTGCGTCGCTTTAACGTGCCGAACGTCCTCACGACCATCCGCATCCTGCTGATCCCCATATTCTTGTGGGTGATCGCGGGAACGGGGGCGTGGCAGGATGTCGATGCCGCACGGGCGGACCGTTGGTGGGCGCTCGTCGTCTTTTTGCTGCTGATGGTGACCGACCAGCTGGACGGTTACCTCGCCCGCAAGTACGAGGTGATCACCGACTTCGGTAAGCTCGCCGATCCGATTGCGGACAAGCTGCTGATGCTTGCGGCATTCATCAGTCTGAACCTGCTTGGCGAGCTGTGGTGGACGGTTACCGCGGTGATCGTCGTTCGTGAGCTCGGCATCACGCTGTGGCGGCTGGTTCTCGCCCGGCGCGGGCTGGTGGTTCCGGCATCTAAGGGCGGGAAGCTCAAAACCGTGCTGCAAACCCTGGCCGTTGCGCTTTACATTATGCCGCTGGCCGGTGCAGTCACCTGGATCGGTCACGGGGTCATGGCTCTAGCGGTTGCGGTGACCGTGCTGACTGGACTGCAGTACATTGCGGACTCACGAAAGCAGAACTAGTCGAGGGGCGGGCACAATCGTGGATCGGGTTGTCAATGACTCGCTGGGGGAGCTCCGCACGCAGGCAGCAGATCTATCGGCCCAGGTGATTGCCGCCTGCCGGCAGCGAGGCTGGACGCTGGCTACCGCTGAATCCCTTACTGCCGGCATGCTCGCCGGATGTATCGCAGATACTCCCGGCGCGTCAACCGTGCTGCGCGGTGGCCTCGTGGTGTATGCGACGGATCTCAAAGCTACGCTGGCCGGGGTGGACCCGGAGCTTTTGCATAAACGCGGCCCTGTTGACCCTGCAGTGGCAGTCCAACTATCCAAGGGTGCGGCGCAGCGTTGCGGGGCGAGTATCGGCGTCGGGCTGACTGGTGTAGCGGGGCCGGAGGAACAGGACGGACACTCGGTCGGCGAGGTTCACATCGGGTTGTCGGTGCCCATGGGGGAAGGCGAGACGACAGTGCGCACGTTGGACTTGGGGACCCGGCCACGGGCAGTGATTCGGCAGCTCGCGGTGAACAATGCATTGGAGATGATCCTCGTGGTCTGCGGCGCTGGGAACAAATAGGCCGCCAGGTTCGTTATAAGTAGTGATGGTAGAAAACATTTTGCTGCTAGATTCCTCCTCGCGCAGGGAAGACGCTTCCCGCGCGGGCGTTCAGCGACCTTATTCGTCGGAGAAGCTGGATGACTTCAGCGCGGAGCACGTGCTGGAGCAGAACTGGGACGCCTCCATTCCGATGGCCCCCAGCGATGAGCCACTGCTGCGAGAAGCTCTCGGTGCGACGCTGCGTGATACGCGTCGCCAGACAGGGTTCACCCTCCGGGAGCTCGCCAAGCTCGCCAACGTCAGCCCTGGTTATCTTTCGGAGCTGGAGCGGGGGCGCAAGGAAGTATCTTCTGAGCTGCTCGCAAGCGTGTGCCACGCTATGGGGATCAGCGTCGCTTCGGCGATCCTCGAGGCGGCGTCCATGATGACCCTCGATGCGGCTGCGGCTGAGCTGGCTTCGTCGATGGCGCGCGTGAACTAACCGATATCCGCAGCCCAGATGCTGCTAAAATTAGCGCAGATGAGGCTCGTCTCCCATGGGGCGGGCAAAACTTTTGTCGATAGTTATCCCCAAGGAGTGCAGTCCGCATGGCAAATCCCTTCACTAAGGCGTGGAAGTACCTCATGGCTCTCTTCGACTCCAAGATTGAAGAGAATGCGGATCCGAAGATCCAGATTGAGCAGGCCATCCAGGAAGCTCAGCGCCAGCATCAGGCGCTGTCTCAGCAGGCAGCAGCGGTCATCGGCAACCAACGCCAACTGGAGATGAAGCTAAACCGCCAGCTGGCTGAGGTGGAGAAGCTCCAGGACAACACGCGCCAGGCGCTGAAGCTCGCGGATGATGCGCAGAGCAACGGTGACGCTGCGAAGGCTGCTGAGTACACCAACGCTGCTGAAGCTTTTGCCGCCCAGCTGGTGACAGCGGAGCAGTCCGTGGAGGACCTCAAGGGGCTTCACGACCAGTCGCTCCAGCAGGCTAATCAGGCGAAGCAGGCCGTCGAGCGCAACTCCATGCAGCTGCAGCAGAAGGTGGCCGAGCGAACCAAGCTGCTCAGCCAGCTGGAGCAGGCGAAGATGCAGGAGAAGGTCGCGGAATCTCTGCAGGCGATGAACCAGTCCGTCTCTGGCTCCTCGCCGAACCTTGACCAGGTGCGGGAGAAGATCGAGGGCCGCTACGCGCGTGCGTTGGGCCAGGCGGAGCTTGCCCAGAACTCGGTGCAGGGGCGCATGGCGGACATTAACCAGGCCAGCACCCAGCTCGCGGGGCATTCCCGCCTCGAGCAGATCCGCTCGGAGATGCGTAAGGAGCAGGGTCAGATCAGCGGTTCGGCCCAGAAGTCCATCGACGCCGGTTCCACCGGGGCTGCTGGCGCTGCGCAGCCTGCCGATCAGCAGGCGCAGCCGAATGCGGATGCCGTTGCCGAGCGTATGCGCCAACTGCGCGAAGGGAACTAAGCCTTTCTTGAGCCGGGCGACTAATCGCCCACCCCGCGCGCCTGCAGCGCCTCGCCGACTTCCCGGCCGCGAAGCAACGTGCGGATCACCAGGGGGATCCCCAAGGCCCGGGCGGAGAACTTTCCGCCTCGGGCCTGTTGTGCTTCTACGACCTCATTGATGGTGCGCAGCTGGAGGGGGATCATGTGGATCGTCAGGCTGATTGCCAGGGAGATCTTGTCCACTGGCAGGCCGACGGCGGCTGCTGGAGCGAGCGCCCGCTCTACGGCTCGTTGGAGGTCGGAGACCTTGGTGGTCATCGTCAACAGGATTGCTACGGAGACCGAGGCCCAGAGAACCAGGAAACGCACCAGCGCCTCGCCCAGTCCGCTGCGCCACCACGTCAACGCGCCGAAGGCCAGCAGAATGATGAGAATCGGAGTGAGCTGGCGCAGTGCAGTGCGCCAGGGGATTCTCGCTAGCGCGTAGGCGGTCACCGCTGCCACCACACAACCCGCACCAGCCACTAACGTCTTCGCGAAAATTGCAGCGAGCACGAGAAAAGCAATGAGCCCCGTGAGCTTCACGCCGGCGGGAAGCCTATGAATGAGCGATCCCGTCGGGATGTAGAGAACCGGGGCAGCCGTGTTGATGCGGGGCAATCTCACAGCATGCACGTCCGGTAGTCCGAGAGCACAGTAGTGACGGAACCACCGCGGGCACTATCAGCCCGGATACGGCCCTCGTCGATCCAGATAACCCTATCGAACTCGTCGAAGAGCTCTAGATCATGCGAGACCACGATCAGCTGTTGCTCCAAGGCAGCCAGTGTGCGGGCAATACGTTGGCGGTTGCGTAGGTCGAGCAGCGTGGTCGGCTCGTCGGCGATGATGAGGTGCGGGCGCATCACGAGGATCGATGCCAGCCCAAGGAGCTGTTTTTCCCCGCCGGAAAGGGTGTGGGGTGACTGGTCTTCCTTCCCTGCCAGCCCCAGCTGGTCGAGGATTTCGTTCACTGCCGCGTGCTTGTCCTGTCGGCTCAGCTTCTTGCCCCTCAGCGAGAACCCGACGTCCTCGGCGACGGTGGGCATGATGATCTGGTTATCCGCGTTGGAGAACAGGAAGCCCACCTGGCGTCGAATGTCTCCGGCGCGCTTCGCTGTGGAGAGCCCATCGACGGTGACCTCTCCCTCGTCGGGAATGTTGAGCCCATTGATGCACCGCACCAGGGAGGACTTTCCGGAGCCATTGGCGCCGATGATGCCGATGCGATGCTCGGAGAGGCTGAGGGTGATCGAATCGAGAATCGGCGGGGCGTCGGGGGAGCGGCCGATGCCCCGTAACGTGAGATCGCGGAACTCGATGAGTGGCATGGGTTGAGGGAAAGCTAGTCGCGAGAACGCAGGTTGGCGGCGGGAACCAGGTGGGGTACGGCGCGGAAGACGCCGAAAGTGATGACCGCGGCGGCGACGCACTTAATCAGGTCCGGAAGGATAAACGGCGCATTCGACACCAGGGCGCCCGGGAAATCAAGGCCGAGCCGGAACATTAGGCCGACGGACCCGGAGAGATACATCACGGCCATGCCGAGCACACCAGCGAGAGTCAACCCAACGATGGAAGCCCAGCTCTGGCCGGGCTGGGCAGCGCGGTTTTGACGGCCAAGGATTACTTGGGAGATCGCACCGACGATGAAGGCTGCGAAGATATAGCCCACGATATAGCCGATGGTTGGTCCGGAAATCGCGGAAATCGTCGGGTTCCATCCGGCGAGGTTCGGCACGCCCACGAGGCCGACCCCGACGAAAAGGCTGATGGATAGCCCACCACGGAGGCAACCGAGAATCATGGCGGTGAGGACTACACCCATGTTCTGGAGGACAATCGGCACACCGGTGAAACCGATAGGAATGGATACTGCGCCGAGTGCGATGGTCATGGCGGCGAATGCGACGATCGCGCCGAGGTCGCGGACATTGAGAGTTTTCATCGATGGATATATTAACAAGTCATTGAGTAAAACCTCCCGTTTTGTTCAACTATTTGTGTGCTAGCGTCCGGGCATGAGAAGAACCGAGTTTGACCGGCTTATCGCGGGCGAGTTTGGCGCCACCTACGGTGGTTGGATCGTGGAAAGTCACGTTTTGTCCAGGCTGGGCAAAACCGCGGAGGAGGCGATCGAGGCAGGCGAAGAGCCGCGAAATGTGTGGTGGGAGCTTTGCCGCGACTTTGAAATCCCCGAAGAGCGGATGCTCGGGGAGGATGACTGAAGCGTGCAGGGTGCAGAGCTGTTGTCCCATGTGCATTGCCTACAAGCGGGATGAGGGATACGGAGAATCGGCGAAAGACCGTGGCGCGCCGTTCGAATAAATCGAACAAAGGTTCGTGTAATGTGGGGCGAGGTAGTGGGTGGCGCGGTGCGTGTCTGCCCGGTGTCCTATAACTAAATCCCAACAACGTGCCAGTACTTCATGCTCCTGTGGATAGCCACGATCGCTGCCCACAGCGAGCTCAGGTGGACGAGATCGGTGTCCGCTGCGGGTGATAGAACTAGCCCCCAAGCGGACGGCACTAGCTTTCGTCCCAGCCACGCGGATGCGCGGCGAGTTGACGCCACGTTGGCGGCTTGAATTTATAAAGACCAGAACGAAAATACAGACGCGAAAACGAGGAGAGTGTCATGGCACCAAAGAAGAAGGCCACCACGGCGGCACAGAAGGATCGATCCAAGGCTCTCGATCTGGCAATGGCCCAGATCGAGAAGGATTTCGGTAAAGGGGCGATCATGCGTCTGGGCGATGAAAATCGCCCACCCATTAGCGCAATCCCGTCGGGCAATATCGCCATCAATGTCGCTCTGGGTATCGGGGGCTTCCCGCGTGGCCGCGTCGTAGAGATTTACGGACCGGAGTCCTCGGGTAAGACCACCGTCGCGCTGCACGCCATTGCTGAAGCCCAGAAGGGCGGCGGCATTGCAGCTTTCATTGATGCCGAGCACGCGCTCGACCCGGAGTACGCCAAGGCTCTGGGCGTGGATACAGATGCGCTATTGGTCTCCCAGCCAGATACGGGTGAGCAGGCCCTCGAAATTGCGGACATGCTGGTGCGATCTGGTGCGATCGATGTGGTCGTCATTGACTCCGTTGCCGCACTGACCCCCAAGGCAGAGATCGACGGCGAAATGGGAGATTCCCACGTGGGTCTCCAGGCTCGACTGATGAGCCAGGCCCTTCGCAAGATGACTAGCGCGCTGTACCAGACTGGTACGACTGCGATCTTCATTAACCAGCTGCGTGAGAAGATCGGCGTGATGTTCGGTTCCCCGGAGACGACCACCGGCGGTAAGGCCCTGAAGTTCTACGCCTCCGTTCGCTGCGACATCCGCCGCATCCAGGCACTGAAGGACGGCCAGGATGTGGTGGGTAACCGCACCCGGTTGAAGATCGTCAAGAATAAGGTCTCGCCGCCGTTCAAGATCGCCGAGTTCGACATCCTCTACGGTGAGGGCATTTCCCGAGAGGGCTCGATCCTCGACCTCGGCGTGGACGCCGGGATTATTAAGAAGTCGGGATCCTGGTTCACCTATGAGGGTGAGCAGCTCGGCCAGGGCAAGGAAAAGGCTCGTGATTTCCTGAAGTCGAACCCCGAGCTGGCCGAACAGCTGGAGGACCGCATCATGCAGGAGCTCAAGGTTGGTCCCTACGCCAACGCGAAGGACGAGCCGATCGCCGACGATGATAAGCCGATCGACGTGGTGCCTAACTTTGATGACCAAGACGTCGAGCCGGAGAACTAGGCCCTGCCGTGACTAAAGGCGATGCAGCCGACCATGCGACAACGGCCGGGGATACCCCGGGCAGTCGGGAACAAAAGATTGCCGCGCTGCGGCAGGCAATTGAATCCTGGACGCAGGGGAGCGGTCGCCAGCTCGTCGATCGGGAGAAGGAGGAGGCTCTCGCCCCGGTGATCAACCGGGCGCAAAGCCTCATTAACCACCGTCCACGCTCTGTGGCGGAACTCGAGGAGCGGCTGCTCAAACAGGACTATGCTCCGGAACTCGTCAGGGAAGTCGTCGACCGCTGCCAGCGCAACGGCATGCTTGATGACGGCGAGTTCGCGCGGCTCTGGGTCGAGCAAAGAAGCCGGAACCAAAAGAAATCTGTCGCTGTGCTGCGCCGTGAGCTCCGGGACAAGGGGGTCGCCGAGAACCACATCGACGCCGCTGTGGAGCTCGTCGATGAGGAAGATCAGGACGCGATTATGCGTAGCCTGATCGATAAGAAGGCCGCGAGCATCCGTGCTGTGCCTGCGGACCGTGCTGAATACAATAAATTCCTCAAGCGAGTAGTAGGGGTCGCTGCCCGCCGCGGATTCCCCGCGGGAACCAGCCTGGCATACGCCCGTGAGGCGTTGGACCAGCAGCTCGCAGAGCTTAAATCTGGTTAGCACTAGGTCCGGTGTGCTGGGCAGTGGCGGGCGCGACACGGTTCGTGTTCACTCCCGCTCTGGGGGTAGGATCTGCACACGTGACTCACGCTATGGAGAAGAAAACTTCCGCATCCGAGCAGCCCGAACAGCGCACCTACGAGGTCCGCACCTTCGGCTGCCAGATGAACGTTCACGATTCCGAGCGACTCTCCGGGCTCCTCGAGGACTCGGGCTATCAGCCTGCGGCCAACGGTGAGGAACCTGACGTCCTCGTCTTCAACACCTGCGCGGTGCGGGAGAACGCGGACAACCGGCTGTACGGAACGCTCGCCATGGTCAAGCCCATGAAGGACCGTAACCCCGGCATGCAGATCGCCGTTGGCGGCTGCATGGCGCAGAAGGACAAGGACGCGGTGGTCGACCGCGCCCCTTGGGTGGACGTCGTGTTCGGCACCCACAACATCGGCTCGCTACCCACCCTGCTGGAGCGTTCCGCACACAACCAGCGGGCAGAAGTCGAGATCCTCGACTCCCTCGAGGAGTTCCCTTCTGTGCTCCCGGCAAAGCGGGAATCCGCTTACTCGGGTTGGGTATCGGTCTCTGTCGGCTGCAATAACACCTGCACCTTCTGCATCGTGCCCTCGCTGCGGGGCAAAGAGCAGGACCGCAGGCCGGGGGAGATCCTGGCAGAGGTTCAGGCCCTAGTGGACCAGGGCGTGCAGGAGGTCACCCTGCTGGGACAAAACGTCAATGCCTACGGCGTGAACTTCGCCGACGAGGATCTGCCGCGAGACCGGGGCGCATTTGCCAAGCTGTTGCGCGCTTGCGGTGAGATTGAGGGGCTCGAGCGGCTGCGTTTCACCAGCCCACATCCTGCTGAATTCACCGATGACGTCATCGATGCGATGGCCGAGACCCCCAACGTCTGCCCTCAGCTGCACATGCCGCTGCAGTCGGGCTCCGACCGCATCCTCAAGGAGATGCGTCGCTCCTACCGTTCGAAGAAATTCCTGGGGATCCTCGACAAGGTCCGCGAGCGCATTCCGCACGCGGCTATCACCACCGACATCATCGTGGGATTCCCTGGCGAAACGGAAGAGGACTTCCAGGCAACCCTCGACGTCGTCGAGAAGGCGCGCTTTTCCAGCGCATTTACCTTTCAGTACTCGCCACGCCCCGGCACCCCGGCAGCTACCATGCCGGACCAGATCCCAAAGGCCGTCGTACAGGAGCGCTACGAGCGCCTCATTGCACTGCAGGAACGCATTCAGGCCGAGGATAACAAGGCTCTGGTGGGGACGACTCAGGAACTGCTCGTCCAAGAGACCGGTGGTCGCAAGGACGCCCAGCGCCACCGCATGTCGGGCCGTGCCCGGGACGGCAGGCTCGTGCACTTCACCCCAGGCGAAGACGTTCGTCCTGGGGATATAGTTGAAGTCACGATTACCGACGCCCGTCCGTTCTTCCTGATTGCGGACGGCCCACTCGTCAACCACCGGTTGACCAAGGCCGGCGACATGTCAGGTGCCGGCCAGACCCCGACCACCGCGCCGATCGGGGTGAGCCTCGGCGTGCCAACCATCGGTATTAAGCCCCAGGCTGATGCAACCGCGGCGCCCAAAAACGTCCACGAAGGGTGTGGCTGTGACTAAAAAGAACGACGCGAATTCCGCAGATGCGACGCAAGGGAGCAAAGCTGGCGTAGCCGGAAATACTGAGGAAACTCGACGCAAGGACCCTCTGGCCGCCTACCGAGGCGACCTCACCGCTGCCGAGGAGAAGGCCGCGAAGATGGTCGACTACCGCCAGCAGCTGCCGGCCATGGCACTCGGGCTCATGTTGGTGCTCGTCTCTCTTTTCCTGCCGCACTCCCGCGACGTGCTGGGTATCGACGTGCTTTTCAACTCGCCGACCGCACAGAAGTTCCAGATCACCATGCCGGAAAGGGTGTACGCCACCCTCGCTGTTCTGGGCGGCATCCTGCTGACCATCGGCACAATCGTGTCTCGATCCTGGCTGGTGGCCTGGGTCAACTGGGCTTTCGCAGGCGTCGGCTGGTGGTATAGCGTGTTCGCGATTTGGATGCGCCAATCTCGCCCGGTCACCGACCCCGCCGGCCCACCTTCTTATGGCTTGGTCATAGGTGCGATCGGAATGACGATCCTGTTTGTGATGATCACGTGGGTGCTGTTCCGCCGAAACCCATTGCAGCGCGCGCTCGCGGCCGCTCGCCGCGAGGAGGCACACCGTTCCGCTGAGGCGCAGGCCGCCCAGCAGCGTCTGCGCACAGGTGTCGAGGAATGGCCGAAGGCTGAGCTCGAGGACATCGTTGATGATCGTCGCGCTCGTGCAAAGCAGCGCCGCCGCACGACCGACGGTGATAAGAAAACCGAGGGGTAACGAGCTAAAGACAAGCCCTCGGGCTTGACGTAGAACAATAGCTGAGGGGGCTTAGGCCTCTCTCTTATTTTTCCTCGGAATCGGACTTGGTGGAGGCCTGTGCGGTCTCCGCCCAGTCGCGCCACTGATCGGCCTGCTCCTGCAGCGTAGCGGCGAGCTTATCCTTCGCAGCGTCCTTGGCCTCATTCGCCTGCTGCTGCAGATCCTTCGCCTTAGCGAAAAACTGGTCCACGCGAGCCTGCAACTCCGGATCAGTCTGGCGCCACTTCTCATCAACCGCGTCCGTGACGCGCTTCTCGATAGCCCCGATCTTGTCCTCGAATTCGCGGATCTTCGCCCGCGGCACGAAGCCGATCTCGTCCCATTTCTCCTGCAGCTCCCGCAGCAGGCGCTGGGCATTTTCAAGGTGCGCCTTCGGGTCGATCAGAGAGGAGTATTCGTCGAGCAGCTGCTGCTTCTTGGTCGCATTCTCCTCGAATTCCTCGTCGCGGGCATCCTGGTCCGCCTTGCGGGCGCTGAAGAACACCTCGCGGGCTGCGCGGAAGCGCTCCCATAGCTCGTCGTCGACATTGCGCGGGGCGTGCCCGGCGGCCTTCCACTCATCCATCAGGTCGCGGTAGGCTGCCGATGTCTCTGCCCAGCGGGTGGAGTGCTGGAGTTCCTCCGCGGCGACAATCAACTCCTCCTTCTTTCGGCGAGCCACCTCGCGCTGCTTATCGAGGTCTGCGAAGTGAGCCCCACGGCGCTTATTGAACTGCTCGCGAGCCCGGGAGAAACGGTCCCACAACTCATCGTCGGTCTTCTGGTCAAGGCCGCGGAAATTTCGCCACTGGTCGACCATCGCGCGGAAACGGTCTCCCGTTGCCTTCCACTCGGTGGAGCTTTCACCCAGCTTCTCAGCCTCCTCGGCAAGTGCCTTCTTAGCGTGGAGGGCCCGGTCCTTGCGCTCCGCCTTGGCCTGCGCGACGTCCTGCTGCGCCTTGTCACAGTCCCGCAGCAACGCTTCAAGCTTGGTCTGCAGAGCATTGAGATCACCCACGACCTCCGCATGATCCAACCCGTCGAGGAGATCGGTGGCCGAGGCCTTGATAGCTGCCGCCTGTTCCGGCTGGGCGCTCAGCCGCGTTTCGAGCGTGGCGACCTGCGTGGCCAGGTCATCAAATTTCGCCCCGAAGTGCTTGAGCCCTTCCTCGAGTGTCCCCGCCTGCCACTGTCCGACTACGCGATCCTCGTGACCTTCCCGGCGCAGCCATACCGCACCGTCGGCGTCGATTCGGCCGAAGTCGGCTGGCGTGGACTTGACTGGGTGCACTGCCACAGGAGCTTGCGCCTTCATCCCCGGGGTGGGCTTCACCTTTTTGGGCATGGCACCCGGGCCGGGGCGTGGGCCCGGCTTCGGGCGGGCGGCCCCGGTGTGGGGCTGGGAACTCTGCTGCTTGTCGGTCATGCTTTCTTCCTTTGCACGTCAGTCACCGGCTCCGCGAGCGTAATTGCTCGTTGCGGTCTCATTATGGCAGATGCCCCGGCCAAGACCGCGGCCAACTGAAGCTTTATGGCGCCCGGAGACTAAGATTTGGCGGTGATAGCCATGGATTATTCTCACTCAGATTCTCCGTCGACCGCACCCGCCGGGATAACCCATGTGGACCGCCTTCGTCCACTATTGATCGTGGGGCCCACGGGCGCCGGCAAATCCGATCTTTCCCTCGAAGTCGCGCGCAGACTGGATCAGCCGGTGGAGATTATTAACGGCGATTCGATGCAGATGTACCGCGGCATGGATATCGGCACCGCGAAGATATCCCGCGCCGAACGCGCCGAGTTCCCGCACCACCTCTTCGATTGTTTGGACGTCGACGACACAGCCAGCGTGGCTGCCTACCGCGAGATGGCGGGGGAGACGGTGGAACAGATCCAGGCCCGCGGAGCCCGTCCGATCATCGTCGGCGGGTCGATGATGTACCTGCAGGCGCTGGTCGATGACTGGCAGTTCCCGCCGACCGACTCGGCGGTGCGGGCGAAGTGGATGGCCGAACAGGATCGCATCGGGGTGGAAGCGCTCCATGAGGTGTTGCGTTCCAAGGATCCTGATGCGGCAGACATCATTGAGGAAAAGGACCCTCGGCGCATTGTCCGCGCCTTGGAGGTCATCGAGCTTACGGGCAAGCCCTTCGCGGCCTCGCAACCTCCGAAGAACGTCCCCACCCGGTGGGGGACGAGGATCTTCGGGCTCAAAGCCCCGGGAAACTGGCTCAATCCCCGATTGGAGGCCCGCGTCGATCGGATGTTTGCCGCTGGACTCGTCGCGGAGGTCGAGGGGCTGGCCGCAGCTGGGCTGAGCCGGGAATCCACCGCCGGAAAAGCGATTGGCTATGCCCAGGTTTTAAGCGCGCTGGCGGGTGAGTGCAGCATGGAGCAGGCCCGGGAGGACACGGTAGTAGGAACCCGTCGCTATGCCCGCCGGCAGCGAAGCTGGTTCCGCCGTGACCCGCGTATTCACTGGTTAGACGCCACCGTCGCCGACCCTGGCCTGCTCGCGGGGCAGGTCATCGACGGGCTGCGGGAAACCACCCAGGGCTAGTGGCCTCCGCAGCCACAGCCCCCGCTGCCGCAGCCGCCGGGGCTGCAGGCGCCGGGGTCATTAATGCTGATGGCGAACTGGACGTCCCCGCTGATGACAGCGCCAGGCGCAGCGAACGGTGGGCGAGTGGCGTCCGTCGGAAGGTCAGGGTGATCCGCGGCGACGGCGAGGCAGAACTCGAATGGGTGGCGGCAGGTCAACGCCCAGAACTGTTGGCCGTTAAGCTCATTCGTCTTCAACTCCGCCTCAGACACCTCGACGGCGACCGTGGCCTGGGCGTGCGGGGAGGTAGATCCGTTGTTGAGCTCGGATAGTCCCCGGGAGGTCACAGAGCCGACCTCGGTGCCGCCGGATTCGGCGAAGGCGATAGCGTCCGGGAAGATGCGGACGTCCGTGGCCAACGCGGAGATCGAGAGCGGCTGATATTCCAGCGGCTCCTGCTCAGCGATCATGGGGCCTTGCCCAACCGTCGCGGTGAACGAGGCGATCACTGGTGCACTAGCCCCGCTGACCTGCAGCATTGGACTATCAGCGACGATGTCCACGATCCCGATGAGGTCGTTAACCATCGTCACGTGCCCCGTCGCGGACATCTTATCTGCCGGGTGAAGACCCACGAAGGAGCCGTAGGGAGGGGCAGCGAGGATAGTCAGCGTCGCCCCGGAGGTGTCCGCGTACTGGAGGACCTGGCCGCCCGGTACCTCGCCAATGACCGAGAGCTGGCCGGAGGCATAAGCTGCCTCGAGAGCATCCTGCCACTGGGGGTAGGCCAGTCCAACGCTGCTGAGCTCGGGAATCTCCTTGTGGGATGCAGTAGCCATGGGAACCAACGCCTTAACAATCGGGGAGTGGAAAGCGGATGTGATGCGCGTGCGACGTCCCGCACAACCGCCGGTGAAACGATCATGGGCGAGCGGGAATGCACACGGAGATCATGCCTCTGCTGCGCACGCCAATTACTTTCTTTTATGCAGGTGACAGTGTAGAACTGGAAGGCAATGGCTTCAAATTCAGATAATGTTGTCGATCTTTTTTCAGACCCGTCGGAAGGCGAGGATTTCGACCTCGAACCCCAACAAAGTCCGACGATTGGTGAGCTCGATCTGGAGGCGCGTTCCAGCCTCCGGCGGCTGACCAGAGGGGTCAGCAGCTACACGGATGATCAATCCGAGATCACCGAGGTCGAGTACCGCCAGCTGCGCCTGGAGAAGGTCATCCTCGTGGGGGTGTGGACCGAGGGGACAATCGCGCAGATCGAAGCGAGCCTTGAGGAGCTGGTCGCCCTCGCCGAGACCGCCGGCTCCGAGGTCCTCGAAACGGTCTACCAGAAGCGCGACAAGCCAGACCCTGGCACTTATATTGGCCGCGGCAAAGTCAGTGAACTCGCGGAGATCATTCAATCCACCGGTGCGGATACCGTGATTTGCGATGGCGAGCTGAGCCCCGGACAGATGATCGCCCTGGAGAACGCGCTGAACGCGAAGGTCATCGACCGCACGATGCTCATTCTCGATATCTTCGCGCAGCACGCGAAGTCCCGCGAGGGTAAGGCGCAGGTATCCCTGGCCCAGATGGAGTACCTGATCAACCGGGTGCGTGGCTGGGGTACGTCGCTGTCGCGACAGACCGGTGGTCGGGCTGGGTCCAATGGTGGTGTGGGTCTGCGCGGCCCGGGTGAGACGAAGATCGAGGCCGACCGTCGTCGTCTGCGCGCCGACATGGCCCGTCTCCGCAAGGAAATCGCGGCGATGAAGACCTCCCGTGACACTAAGCGCCAGCGTCGCGACGCCTCCGCGGTGCCCCAGGCCGCTATCGCCGGGTACACCAACGCCGGAAAATCCTCGCTCATCAATGCCCTCACGGGCGCAGGAGTCCTGGTAGAAGACGCGCTATTCGCTACCCTGGATCCCACCACCCGTAAGGCGGAACTCGCTGATGGGCGCAGCGTGATTTTCAGCGACACGGTGGGCTTCGTCCGCCACCTGCCGACGCAGCTGGTCGAAGCCTTCCGCTCCACGCTGGAGGAGGTCATGGCCGCGGACGTCGTTCTGCACGTCGTCGACGGCTCCGACCCATTCCCACTCGAGCAGATTCGTTCAGTGAACACGGTGATCAGCGAGATCGTCGCCGAGAGTGGTCAGGACGCCCCACCGGAGATCATGGTGGTTAACAAGATCGACAAGGCGGATCCTCTGGTTCTCGCCGAGCTGCGCCACAAGCTCAACGACGTGGTCTTCGTCTCCGCACACACCGGGGAGGGCATCGATGAGCTGGAGACCAGGCTCGAGCTCTTCCTGAACTCACTCGACGAGACAGGGGTGTTCGCGATCCCGTTTGACCGAGGCGACGTCGTCTCCCGCATCCACGACCTGGGCACTGTCACCCAAGAGGAATACGACGCCACCGGCACCGTTCTCACCGCTCGCGTCCCGAAGAAGCTCGCCCGGGAACTGGACGCCTTCCGCGTGAAAGACCGAGAGCACGACGATCTGGACGTCGACGGCCCTGTGACCAGCTAATCCACCCGCCGCGTGCGTTGCGCGGAGCTGAGGCATAGAGCCCTCCTTAGCTGCAGTAGTGTTATGGCCGTGACTAAGGACAATGGGGCGCACAGTGCGCAGAACAACGCAGTAGGTAGTCCGGAGCCAGGCACGCAGGGTCCGGGAGAAAAGACGGAACACCGCGGCTCGTTTTTTGGGTGGGACTTGCATGGCAACGGCCGTGACATCGAACCGGGCGGTGTCGTCAAGCCTGAGGAACGTCTCTCGTGGCCGCGCACAATTGGCGTGGGTATGCAGCACGTCATCGCGATGTTCGGTGCGACCCTCCTGGTGCCAACGATCACGGGTTTCCCGGTGAACACCACGCTGCTGTTCTCCGGGCTCGGAACGATCCTCTTCCTACTGGTGACCCGCAACCGACTGCCGTCCTACCTCGGTTCCTCCTTCGCCTTCCTCGCCCCTCTGGCAGCGACCCAGGCTGAAGGCTTCGCGGCACAGCTCGGCGGAATTGTGGCCACCGGCGCGCTGTTGTTCGTGGTCGGTATTGTGGTCCAGCTTGCTGGTCGCCGAGTGCTGGATGCTGTGATGCCGCCCGCTGTGACGGGTGCAATCGTGGCCCTGATTGGGTTGAATCTCGCGCCCACCTCGACGGGCAATGTGCAGGAGCAACCACTGATCGCCGGGGTGACCCTCCTGGGGATTCTCCTGTTCACGGTGATGGGTCGCGGGATGGTGGCTCGACTCGGAATTCTCCTGGGTGTGCTGACGGGTTGGGGTTTTGCCTTCCTTTCAGGCGGTGTCTCGGAAGAAGCGCGGCAGCATGTGGGCGAGGCCGCGTGGATCGGCTTCCCTCACTTCGAAACCCCGGAATTTACGGTGACTGCCGTGACTATCACGCTGCCGGTGGTGGTCGTCCTCATCGCTGAGAACGTTGGTCACGTGAAGGCGGTGTCGACGATGACGAACCGTAACCTCGACGATCTTGCGGGCAAGGCGCTGATGGCTGACGGCATGTCGACGGTGCTAGCTGGATCCGGTGGTGGCTCTGGTACCACGACCTATGCGGAGAACATCGGCGTGATGGCGGCGACGAAGGTGTACTCCTCGGCCGCGTACTGGGTGGCTGCCGCAACGGCGATCGTGCTGGCCTTCATCCCGAAGTTTGGCGCCGCGATCCTCACCATCCCGGTGGGTGTGTTGGGCGGGGCAACGCTCGTGCTCTACGGCATGATCGGCCTGCTCGGCGTGCGCATATGGATGGATAACGAGGTCTCGTTGACGGACCCGGTGAACCTCACCGCTGCAGCGGTGGCGATGATCGTCGGTATCGGCAACCTGACGCTGAACGTGGGCTCCATCCCGATGGAGGGTATTGCTTGGGGCTCGGTGGGCATCATCCTGGGTTACCCGGTGCTGCGCTACCTCTACGACAACTTTGGTGAGGGGCGCTTCATCTCCTAGCGCTACTTTCAGTGAAGGGGGTGGGGGGAACCCACCACTGGGGATACTCGCCCGCGGGGAGAAACAGGGCATGAGCGCAGCGAGGGGTAAGCGGGGATGCCGGCCCGGTGGGGGTCGGCAGCCACCTTGCTACCCCTGCTGGTCGACCACCACCGTGTGAATGCCAGTGTCGTTGAGCTGGGCGATGAAGCCCTCGGGGGCGGAGCTATCGGTGATCACCACATCGATCTTCTCCGGCTCGGCAAAACTCACGATGTAATCCAGCCCAAATTTCGTCGAATCGCAGAGGGTCACCACTTTGTCAGAGTAGGCAATCATCGCGCGCTTAATGGCTGCCTCGGCCGCGTCGTGAGTAGACAGCCCGTGGGTGAGGGTAAATGCATCGGTGCCGATGAATGCCACGTCCGCGTGCAGCAGCGCCAATGTCTGTAGTGCAACGTCCCCTACCACCGCCTGCGATTGGGCACGGATCTTGCCGCCCAGCAGCTGGACCTTAATGCGGGGGTCGGTAGAAAGGAGCAGCGCATTGTGTGGCGAGTTCGTCACGACGGACAGGGAGTAGTTCTTGTCGATGCTCTCCGCGTGTTCGACGATTGCCTCCGCAATCATTGCGGTTGTGGTTCCCGAGTCCAGGAAGACGGTTCCGCCGTCGACGGGGACGAACTGTACTGCGGCTCTGCCGATCGCCTGTTTGGCGAGCGCGGCGGAGTGCTTCCGAGTCTCCAGGGGAACATAATCGGTCTGGAATTGGCGGGCCGGGACGGCCCCGCCGTGGACCCGGTAGAGCTTGCCCTCAGCCGTGAGCTGGGCCAAGTCCCGTCGGATGGTTTCGGCCGTGACCCCAAACTGGGCCGCGAGTTCGGTGACGGTGACCTTGCCCTGCACGGCGGCAAGCGAGGTGATTTGTCGACGACGCTGAGCTGAAAGCACGCTTAGTTACCCACTTAATCCAAAAACTTGGGTTAGATCTTGCGCAGAACTGCGGAAACCTTGCCGAGGATCTGCGCTTCGTTGCCGGCTATTGGTTCGAAGAGGTCATTATGGGGAAGGAGCCACACGCCATCCTCATCATGGTGCAGTTCCTTGACCGTGGCCTCCCCGTCGATCATGGCGGCAACGAAGTCCCCTTGATCTGCGGTCGGTTGCGAGCGGACCACGACCCAGTCGGAATCGTAAATGCCTGCATCGCGCATGGACTCGCCTACCACCTGGAGGAGGAATAGTTCCTCGGAGGTGCCGACCAGCTCGGCAGGCAGCGGGAACTGCGCTTCGATGTTTTGCTCCGCCAGGATCGGATTGCCGGCGGCGATTTGGCCAACGACGGGCACGTAAGTTGCCGCGGGCCGGTCGTCGGAGATAGGAGCCGGGGTGGGCTTGGGCTGCTTTCGTGACACAGGAGTCGCGGGGCCAGGGTTGGCGTGGTCCTCGTAACCCCGAACGTCGAAGGCGCGAGGCTTGTTGTCCTCCCGGCGCAGAAAACCCTTCTCCTCAAGTTGCTTGAGCTGATAAGACACCGAGGACGTGGACTGAAGGCCAACGGCATCTGCGATTTCGCGAATGCTTGGCGGATAGCCGCGGAGAACCGTGGAGTCCTTGATGACCTCCAGGATCCTGCGCTGGCGAGAGCTCAGGTTGCCCTTTGTCTTCGCATCTGCGGCGCTTTTTTTGGGGCGGCCTGGGCGCCGGCGGGGGGACTCGGGGGAAGTCGTCACGGTGAACTCTCCTTGCGGACCGGGTGGCTGTCAGCTGCGCATGCTGCCCGGCGTGTGATCGAAAAATATGTTCCCGCGCTCGATGTGGTCTCGACCGCGTTCGACCCCACTGTATCACCTGCATGTTCGATATTTGAGATAAACCACTCGACTTCTTTCGAACGTGCGTGCTATATTTTTCAGTGTACACACCTAGAACACCCGTTCGATAGATGTGAGGCGGCGTCGGGGCTGTGTCCCCAGCGGATGGTTCACTCCAATCCAACGGCTGGTTACCTGTGATGATTCATGGTGATCAGCGCGGATGGTCGGAATTCGAACGAGGAAGGAAATCATTATGACTCTCGTTAAGAGCGTTTCGCACGTCCCTGCAGCTGCATCGCGTGCTGGTCGGCGGATCCCTCGTCCAACTGAGCGGGTCTTGTTCGATGGTTCTCAGTCGCTGTCCGGGCACATGCCCCAACTGGGCGGAAAGAATGTACGTTCGAATACCTCTGGGGAGGGGAGGGCCTTCACTCCGAACCTCGTGCAGCAGCGCCGCTTTGCTCACCCAGTTGCAAGTGCTCGCTCTGACCGGCGCGCTACGCCGCAGCTTTCGGCGCTTCGCCGTGGAGCGGACGTCGCCGGCCGGGTGGCTACCTCTCGTGGCGGTGTTCTGTTGAGCGGGATCGTCCTGGTACTCAGCCTTGGACTGTCCCCGTTGGTGATGGGCCAAGATAACGAAGCGCAGGCTCCTGCCGCCACCACGGCCGCGTCCGAGATCGAGTCAGCCCGGGCAGCGGACTAGCAGCCCTCCGCTCGGCTGGATTCCCTAGCGTGCTGCTGGAGGACGCATCGCCGCTGGAGGACGCTGCGCCGCTGGAGGACGCTGCGCCGTGGCGATCGGATCAGGGGGAGATCGGGTCAGCGCCGACCGAGGCGGTGCGAATCGAGCGGCGTGTTCGTTAGGGGGATGGCGGTACGTCGCATTTGTCTTCATATAGCGTTCATTGGTGTAGGTGGGAGCACAGGGGCGCTTCGGAATCACGCCGTGGCGCTTTTTCTGCGCGCTGGGCATAAACTAGTGGCGTGCTGTGCCCAAGTTGTCGCTGTGAAGATTCCCGTGTTGTGGACTCCCGAGTCGTCGAGGGCGGAATCGCTATCCGCCGCCGCCGGGAGTGCCTGCAATGCCTTACTCGGTTCACCACCATGGAGCGCTCCGTCCTTCTCGTGACGAAGCGCAACGGGGTGACGGAGGAGTTCAGCCGCGAGAAGGTCATCAAGGGTGTGAGGCAAGCCTGCCAGGGTCGCGATGTGTCAGACGATGACCTCAAGCTGCTCGCCCACGAGGTTGAGCAGAGCGTCCGGGCGGATTACGGATCCCAGGTCAACGCCCACGATATTGGCTTGGCGATCCTGCCCCCGCTGCGCCGACTCGATGAAGTCGCCTATCTGCGCTTCGCATCCGTGTATAAGTCCTTCAGCTCTTCTGAGGACTTCGAGGCAGAGATTGCATTGCTGCGTACCCAGCACCAGGGAAACGCTCCGAGCCCGGGTAACTAAGAACCCTGCCGATAGCGTTGTCCCTTGCGCTCGCGCGGCCTGCCCAGCATTGGGCTAGCGGATCTGGCCGGCAGCCTTGCGGACCCGCTGCAGTGACGCGCTGCGGGCAGTGCCCAAGTGTTGGGCAAAAAGAGCCACCATGAGTTCCTCGATCAGCCAACGCAGATCCTTGACCTGGGGCGAGGCCTGCCGGGCGCTGGGCAGGCGCTCCACCGTCTGCTGATAAATCTTCATCGCTTCCGCCAGCTCCTCCGCCAGCTCTGCTTCGCGATCAGGATCTCGCTCCAGCAGTGTCAGCCTTTCCTTCATTGCCTCGACATACCGAGGAACGTGCCGAAGGCGCTGAATACCCCACGTCACCAGGCTATGGTCCGCGGCGTACAACTGCACTTGCTTCTTCATCTCCGCAATTGCGGAGCCATCCCACTGTTCGAGCTCTGTGGAGATGTCCTGGATCGCCAGTGCTGCAGGGGCGAACGCCACAAGGATTTGGCGCACCAACCCGGGCGCCTGCTGACGGGCCGTCTGGCAGGCTCGTTCGCACTCGTCAGGGGTCCTAATCACTGGGCCGAGCTTCTCCAAAAGCTGGCGGCACGCCGCCGTGCGTGCATCGTCAACCAACGCCTCAATGCCGCCGTTCGGATAGTTTTCCAGCGCCACACGCTGGCGCAACGGCAGTCCCTTAAGCATCTGGCCAGTGGACAGCGGGGTAGCCTCGGCCATCAGCCCCAGCACCGTGGAGAACTGCTGCGCCTTCGCAGCCTGCTCGGTGGGGAAGGCCTTGAGCTCGAAACTCGTGCTGCGGTGGCCTGTTTTACCAGCGGAGAAGCTGACAACTAGCGCGGGGAACGCGTTGACAGCCTGGCCATCGACGACGGTCTCGATGGACTCAGGAATATCGCCGATGTTGTCGGCCGACCACTCGTCAGCGTGCTGGAGCACGCCGCCCACACCGGCCCCGCCCTGAGCTTTCTTCTTCCCGCCAGCGCCCCGGCTCTTGTTGCCAGCTGCGCCCGCGCCCTTCTGGTGCACCTTGGCATCCAGCGGGCTGGCAGCCGTAGAACCCTGGCCACCACGCAGAGAACGAGCACTTGCCGCCGCAATTGCCTGGCGGACATCGCCGGCCAGCTCTCGCTGGAGTGCCACGATGTCGCGGCCGGTGCGCACCACATTGCCGCGGCGGTCAATAACCGCAAAGTTCATGCGCAGGTGGTCGGGCACCTTGGCCCAGTCAAAATCGGTGGCATTGATGCCTCGACCGCCCAGCGAGCGCAGCGCATCGGCCAGCGACTCATCGATCGCCCCATCGTAAGGAGTCATGAGCTCCAACGCCCGTGCTGCGAAATCCGTGGCCGGAACCACCGACTTACGGATCGCCTTGGGCAGTGAACGGATGAGTGCCACCGCTAGCTCGTGACGCATGCCCGGAACCAACCACTGCGTAATTTCCGGGTCAATGTTTGCCAGCAGGGGGAGCGGAACCTGCATGGTGATGCCGTCGCGCGGATCGGTGGGGTCGAATACATATTCCAGGTCGAACTCGAGGCTGCCCTGCCGCCAGATGTCCGGAAACTCGTTGGCTTCGGCAGCCCCTTCGTGCGAATCAATGAGCGCGTCGAGCGAAAAATCCAGCAGATCCGGCTTCTTGTGTCGAGCTTTCTTCCACCAGGAATCAAAGTGCCGGCTGGAGATGATATCTGCGGGCAGGCGGGCGTCGTAAAAAGAAAACAGGGCATCGTCATCGATCACGATGTCTCGGCGACGGGCCTTATCCTCCAGCTTCTCGGCCTGCTCCAGCAGCTCCTGATTGTGGCGGTAGAACTTGTGGCGCGTCTCCCAGTCGCCTTCGACCAGTGCCTTGCGGATGAACATATCCCGCGCCAGCTCTGGGTTAATTCGGCCCAGGTTGACGCGGCGCTCCGTGACGATGGGGAGACCAAGCAAAAGGGCCTTCTCATAGACCATCGCCGCACCCCGCTTCGAGGACCAGTGTGGCTCCGAGTGGGTGTACTTCACCATATGGGGTGCGATTGATTCCACCCACTCCGGGCGGATCGGGCCCACTGTGCGGGCAAAGATTCGGGATGTCTCGACCAGCTCCGCGGCCATGATCCATTGCGGTGGCTTCTTCGCCACATAGGAGCTCGGGTGCACCACAAAGTGCGAGTTGCGGGGTCCAGTGAATTGGCGGCTCTCGCCTTCCCGCATGCCGATGTGGCTGATCAGCCCGGACAGCAGGGCGCGGTGGACATCATCCTCGGCGATTGGCTCGCCGTCGAAGGTCAGCTGCCGGACATGCTGAATATTCGGCACCGACCAGCGCAGTTCCTTGGCGATATTGAGCAGTTGACGAACCAGGTCGGCCCACTCCAGGACGCGCAGATAGTGGATGAACTCCCGCTGGCAGAGCTTGCGAAACTGGTTTCCGCTGAGCTCGGCGCGCTGCTGCTGCAGATAGCTCCACAGCTTCAGGGTGGAAATGAAGTCCGAGTTCGCCTTGAAACGCGCATGGAGCTCATCGGCTTGTTGCTGCTTCTCCAGCGGCCGTTCCCGGACGTCCTGGATGGATAGTGCAGCGACGATGACGGTCACCTGGTCCAGGATGTTCAGGCGGTGGGCGGCGACCATCATGCGGGCCAAGCGTGGGTCGGTCGGGATGCGGGACATGTCCCGGCCCACGTCCGTCAACGTGTGTCGGTCGCCGCCGGCGATGGCACCTAGCTCGCTGAGCAGTGCCACACCGTCGCGCACCGCGCGGGAGTCTGGGGCCTGCAGGAAGGGGAACTTCTGGATATCGCCGAGACCCAGTGCGAGCATCGCCAGGATGACGCTGGCCAGGTGGGTGCGCAGAATTTCGGGATCGGTGAACTCCGGACGGGCCTCGAAATTTTCTTCCGAGTACAGCCGAATCGCAATACCGTCGGCGACACGGCCACAACGGCCCGAGCGCTGTTTCGCGGAGGCCTGGCTGATCTCCTCCACCGGCAGGCGCTGCACCTTCGTGCGGTTGGAGTAGCGGGAGATGCGCGCATAGCCGGTATCCACGACGAAGCGGATGCCCGGCACCGTTAGGGAAGTCTCGGCAATATTCGTGGCAAGCACGATCCGGCGGCGTTGGCCAGGGTTGAACACGCGGTGCTGTTCCGCGTTCGACAGTCGACCAAACAGGGGAAGGATGTCTACGCGCGCCCCACGCCGGTCGCGGTTGAGATGCTTATCCAGCGCCTCGGCGGCATCCCGGATTTCGCGTTCCCCAGAGAAGAAACACAGGATGTCGCCGCTACCGAAGCTCCACAGCTCGTCGACAGCCTCGATCAGCCCGTCCAACGGGTCCGTCACGTGGGTGGTGATCTCGCCGCTGTTCGGGTCGGTATAGCTTCGCTCCAGCGGGCGGTACAGGATCTCGACCGGGTAGGTTCGGCCCGAGACCTCGACGATTGGCGCGGGTGTGCCGTCGGCGCTGGCGAAGTGCTTCGCGAAGCTTTCGGGGTCGATCGTCGCGGAGGTGATGATCAGCTTCAGATCCGGGCGCTTTGGCAACAGGTTTTTCAGGTACCCCAGCAGGAAGTCGATGTTCAGGCTGCGTTCGTGCGCCTCATCGATGATGATCGTGTCGTATTCGCGGAGTAGCCGGTCGCGCTGGATCTCGTTGAGCAAAACACCGTCGGTCATGAGCTTGACCGCGGTGTTCTCGCTGGTTTTATCGTCGAAGCGGATCTTATAGCCGACCAGGGAATCCGGCTTATCCGTGCTCGATCCGAGCTCCTCGGCGATGCGGTCTGCCACGCTGCGGGCGGCGATGCGCCGGGGCTGGGTGTGCCCGATGCGTTGCCGCTTGCCGCGACCCAGGTTCAGACACATCTTCGGAATTTGGGTGGTCTTACCGGAGCCAGTCTCACCGGCGATGATGACGACCTGGTTTTCAGCGATAGCCTTTTTGATATCCGCCTGTCGCTCCGAGACGGGCAGCTCGCTAGGGAAGTGGATCTGAGGGAAGACCCGGTCCTGCTGCGGCAGATTGACGCTGGCCGTGCGCTCCCGGCGCTGGCGGCCGCTGCGTCCCCGGCGGCGCGGCTTGCCCCCGCGGTTGCGGTGACGCCCGTTTCTGGGGTGCCGCGACGGCTGTTGCGCTGATTTTTGCGTGCTCTTATCGCTATTTTCCCTGCTCATTAGGGCTCCAGCTTAACAACTCTGTGACTGTCCGCTGTAGCCGGGAGCCATTCATAGCTTTTGGCTAAAACCACCCGGCCAGCTCGCGTAGGATAAGGCTTCAGCATTGTTGAAACATTGATAGGTAGCAGTGACCCACAAAGAGTATCGGCCGACCATCGCACAGGTCCGGACCTTCGCGACGATCGCAGAGCACGGCCACTTCGGCACCGCGGCGGCGCACCTGGGCATTTCCCAGCCATCGCTCTCGCAGGCTCTCGCGACCCTGGAGCAGGGGCTCGGCGTGCAGCTGATCGAGCGCTCAACCCGGAAAGTCATCGTGACCCCGATGGGGCGCTCGCTGCTGCCCTTCGCCCATGCCACGCTCGAGAGCGTGGACGCCCTCGTTGATCACGCCAATTCTGTGAAAGGCGGGCTGGGCAGCGCCCTGGTCGTGGGCATGATCCCGACGATCGCCCCCTTCCTGCTCCCCGATTTCTTGCGCTCCCTCGATGAACCGCAGGCTGGGGATGCCCCCCAGATCGTGGAGGAGAAGACCTACCACCTGGTGGATGCCCTTCGGCAGGGGCGCATCGACGTTGCGGTGTTGGGCCTTCCGTTTGAGGATGCCGGGCTGACCACGATTCCCCTCTACGAGGAGGAGTTCGTGGTGGTCGTCCCAGAAGGCCACCCGATGGCCGGCCGCCGCGATCTGCGCGTCGCCGACCTCGAAAAACTCGACCTCCTGCTTCTCGACGAGGGGCACTGCTTGCGGGACCAGGTGATGGACCTGTGCCGCAGGGTGAATATGAGCCATGACCCCCGGCTGGCGGTGACCCGGGCGACGAGTCTGTCCACCGTGGTCCACCTCGTCGCCGCCGGGCAGGGCGCGACCCTCGTCCCGCTGAGCGCGGTGCCCAGCGAGTGCCAGCGCCCGGGCATCGGCTTGGCGACCTTCCACCCCGAGGAGAAGGCGGCAGGCCGCACGGTGGGGATCGCCCACCGCTCCAGCAGCGTGCGCACCGAGGACTACGAAGAACTCGGCCGCATCCTCTCTGAGTCCTTTGCAGCGGTGCAGGAAACCGCCCGGGCGGAGCTGGCCGCTAGCCTTGGTGAATAACCAGGCTGGCTAGGCGCACCTCTCCGGCCTCGTCGGTAGCGGCCAGGTCCACCATGCCCTCGAAGGCCCAGCCGTGGTCCTTCTCCGGGTCATCCAGAATCTGGCGCACCCGCCATTGGCCGGGCGCACCCTCCGGGTTCTCGTCGATGAGCACCATCGAGTTGGAACGGGCGTCGGCGTCAACCCCCAGGTCCGCATACTCCTCGAAGTAATCGTCCATGGCGGCGGGCCAGTCGGGGGCGTCCTCCAGGTAGGAATCCAGCTCCGCCAGCTGCTCCTCCTTCTCGAAGGCGAAGAGCTCGACGTGGCGGAACATGTGGTTGCGCACCATGCGCCGCAGGGCCCGCTTGTTGGCCGAGAGTGCGGAACTATCGGTGACTCCGAAGGCGTGCTCTGTGACCTGCTCCTCGGTCAGCGGGGCATCCGGGTCGGAGAGGGTGGCCCACTCATCCAGCAGGGAGGAGTCCACCTGGCGGATGAGCTCGCCCAGCCACTCGATGATGTCCTCAAGCTCCTCCGTGCGGTAGCTCTGTGGCACCGAGTGATCCAGGGTGCGCCACGCATCGGTCAGGTAGCGCAGCACCACGCCCTCGGAACGTCCCAGCCGGTAGGTAGCGATGATGTCCGAGAAGGTCATGCCCTTTTCGATCATGTCCCGCAGAACCGACTTCGGGGAGATGTCGAAGTCCTTCGCCCAGGGGTTGGATTCGCAGAAGATGTCGAAGGCATTGTCGAGGGACTCGGCCAGCGGCTGCGGGTAGGTGACGGCCTCGAGGATATTCATCCGCTCGGTGTAGTCCACGCCCTCCGCCTTGAGCGCGGCGAGCTCCTCATCGCGAGCTGCGCGTTGCTGGCCGCTGAGTACCTGACGGGGATCGTCGAGAACCGCCTCGAAGGTGGAGATCACGTCCAGGGTGAACTCCGGGGACTCCGGGTCGAGCAGATCTAGGGCAGCTAGCGCGAACGGGGCCAGCGGTTGGTTGAGCGCGAAGTCCCGCTGCAGTTCCTGGGTTAGCCGGGCGTCCTTCCCGGACGGCGTGTCCGCCGCGAACTCCTCGACCACCTCGGAGCGAAGCAGGCCACGGTAGAGCTCGATCGTGGTGCGGATGTGAGCGTTCTGCTTCGCGCGTGTCTCGTGGGTGCTGCGGAGCAGACGCTTGAGGGCGGCGAAGGTCCACTCCTTGCGGGCGACGATGTTCAGCAGCATCGAGTTGCCCATCGTGAACTGGCTGACCAGCTCCTCTGGCTCCGCGGTGAGCAGGCGTTCGTATGTGGACTCGGACCAGGTGGTTCGGCCCTGTGGCGCGGACTTCTTGCGCAGCCGCTTGAGCTTCTTCGGGTCCGTCCCGGCCCGTTGGCGGAGCCGAAAGTTCTCAATCTCGTGTTCCGGCGCCTGGACGACGACGGTGCCTTCCGTGTCGTAGCCTGCGCGTCCTGCTCGTCCGGCGATCTGGTGAAACTCCCGGGACTTCAGGATGCGGTGGCGTTCACCATCGAACTTCGCTAGCTCCGTCATGAGCACCGAGCGGATCGGGACGTTGATTCCCACGCCCAGGGTGTCGGTGCCGCAGATGACGGTCAGCAGGCCCTGCTGGGCGAGCTGTTCCACCAGGCGCCGGTATTTCGGCAGCAGGCCGGCGTGGTGGACACCAATCCCGCGACGCAGCAATTTGGATAGGGTCTTGCCGAAGCTGGTGGTGAACTTGAAGTTCCCGATCGCCTCGGCGATCGCCTTCTTCTTCTCATCGTTGACCAAGCTCAGGCTCGTCAGCGCCTGAGCGCGCTCGATGGCCTCGCGCTGGGTGAAATGTACGACGTAGACCGGGGCCTTGCCGTCCTTGACCAGCTCCTCGATCGTCTCGTGCACCGGGGTGTAGACATAGTCGAAGCTCAGCGGAACTGGGCGTACGGAGCCAGAAACGTGGGTGCAGGGCCTGCCGGTGCGGTCGGTTAGGTCCTTCTCCAGCCACGCTGTGTCTCCCAGCGTGGCGCTCATCAGCAGGAACTGGGCGCGGGGGAGTTCCAGGAGGGGCACCTGCCAGGCCCAGCCACGGTCGGGTTCGGAGTAGTAGTGGAACTCATCCATGACCACCTGGTCGACCTGCGCGTCCTTGCCGTCGCGCAACGCGATATTGGCGAGAATCTCGGCGGTGGCGCAGATGATGGGGGCACCACCATTGACGGTGGCATCACCGGTCATCATGCCCACATTCTCAGGGCCAAAGGTTGCGCAGAGGTCGAAGAACTTCTCGCTGACTAGAGCCTTGATTGGGGCGGTGTAGAAACTGCGCTGCCCGCGCGCCAGCGCCACGAAGTGGGCCGCCAGGGCCACCATGGACTTCCCGGACCCCGTGGGGGTCGCCAGGATGACGTGGTCCTGGGCGACCAGCGCCGTGGCTGCCTCCTTCTGCGCCTCGTAGAGGCTGATCCCGCGGTCTTCCGTCCACCGCAGGAAGGACGCCAACACGGCGTTGTCAACGAGCCCTTCAGGGACCTCGTCGAGGTCGGGGAGTAGGTCGGCCAGCTGGGCAGCGATTCCCACTACTGTGAGTCTCCTTCATCGTCGTCGTGTGGGTCGTTGCTATCGGTGGGATCCGCCGGATCCTCCCCGCCTGCCGCGGAATCGGTATCCGCCGCGTCATTCATGCGGGCCAGGAATGCCTCGAACTCGGCGCCCAGCTCCTCGCCAGTGGGGATGTCCTGTCCTGGCTCGAGCAACGAACTCTTCTTCTTTCGAAGCCTACGGACTTCCTTGTCGTACTGCTGCTCGAGGGCCCCAACGACGGTAGCGATCTCGTGGGATTCCTCCGTCTGCTGTGCGAGCTGCTGCTGTACGCGCGACATATCTTTCTCCAGCGCCCTCAACGGCAGTTCGCGGTCGGCAAGGTCGCCGAAGGCCTTCAGCAGCGCGTAGCTTGCCTCTGGGTACTCCGAACCCGCAATGTAGTGCGGCACATGGGCCGTGAGCCCAATGGCGTCGAATCCCGCGGCAGACAGCTGCATTTCGGTCTCAAGCGCAGCAGCCCCCGGGATCACCAGCCGTGCGTCCCACGTGTGGTAATCCCGCACCAGGGAGGGGTCTGAAGCGTGCGCGGAAATCACCAGCGGGCGGGTGTGCGGCACCGTCATCGGGGCAGCATAGAAGGAAATCGCCCGGGAGACATTCGCTCGCTGCGCCAACTCCATGATGGCGTGTCCGAATGCCTCCCACTTCAGGTCCGGCTCTGGGCCGGCGACCAGCAGGAACGGCCGGTCGTTGACGTCCTTGACGATGCGCACGTCCAGGCTGAGCTTGTCGGACTTGGTGATCCGATTCTGGTCGATCGTGATGCTGGGGCGCCGTGCGCGGTAATCCAGTAGATCATCGAGGTTGAAGCTGGCGACAACCGAGCTATCCAGAGCCTCCAGGAGGTGATTTCCGCTGACAGCGATGGCCTGGCCCGCATCGGCATAGCCCTGGAGCGCGATCAGCATCGGAATACCCTCGTCCGGCGAATCCGCCTCCAGCGGAACGGGATATTCCATCTCATACATGGTGTTCCGGGGACGGCGGCTAAAAGAATTGTCCTGAGGCATCGTCTTTGCGCTCCCTTTCTTTACAACGACTGCGGGGCAGCGGGCCGGGGATCTCGGCATTAACCGAGTTCAGGCCAACCAAAATACGTGGCGGGCTCCGGCGTGGGGAAGTTATCCACAGTCCACTGCGTGTCCACAGGGCCCTGGCGGTTCTCCTCCGCAGACCAACGCTGCTGCGCTGGGGCTGACCGGGTGATCGAGCACACTTTGTTCATGAGATCACACGATTCACGTCATTCCAACCACAACGACCATCGCAATATTCCCCACGAGACCACCGCCGCGCGGTCCCAGACACCCGGCAATAGGCTGCGGGGCCTACAAGGCGGCGACACCGCACCAACCGGGCAGCGCGACATCTCCCTGGGAGCCGACCCCGGGGCTCTGCTCGCAGGGCTACCAGCCATGCTCGGTTTCACACCGCAGGACTCCTTGGTACTCATCGGACTCCAACCGGTCAGCAAGGACGGGCCACCCCGAGGCAGCAATCCGGGTGACCGCGCCACCACACACGCCACCGTCACCTTTCAGGTTGGCCCCGTCGTGAGAGCCGACCTGGACGGTGATAGCACCGAGGAGGCCCTCGACACCTTCTGTGCCGCATTGGGGGCTCCCATCTCGGACACCGTGCCGACGGATCAATGCCCGCAGGTGATCATCCTCGTTATCGGTGGCACCCCGGCCCGCGCCGTCGACGTATTCACTGACACACGCACCCAACTCGCCCTGGCCGGAATCCCCGTGCACACCAGCCACTGGGCCCAGGAGATCGCGGACCACCAAGAGTGGGCGACATATGACCTCCACACCCAACTATGGGTGGACGAGGGGACCATCCCGGTACAAAGCGCCAACCCAGTAGCCCTCCACGCGGGGGTGACCAATGCCCTGAACTTCGCAGCTCGCGAGGACATGGAATGCTGGCTGGACCAACAGAACCCACCCTTGGCCAGGCAGCCGAACCCGCAGTGCCTGGATGCCGCCCTCCGTCAGCTGTTGGCGAAAACAGAAGAGATACTCGATGGTCTCACCACAGTGGAGGATGCAATGGCAGACCTGGCGCTGCTGAGCGCGATCGCCGGGCTCTGCGGCGACCCGCGCAGCCAGGCTTTCCTCATCACCGCATCGATAGGCATGCCTTCGCCCGTCATCCGCTCACTTCTCGCCGCAACTGCGCGCCACACAGCCGGCGACGTGAGAAGCAATGTGCTCTACGTGCTCACCCAGGTACTCGTCGGGAATGGGGAAGGAGTAGTCGCATTCCACACCGCGCGTCGGGCAGTCTGCGAGGCGACCAGCGCCATGGGATGGAAGGATAACCAGGTGCTCGTCATAGCCCTGAAAACCGGCCTCGCGCTCCAGATCGTCAAGGATAAGGTCGCAATCGCCACAGAGGTCCTGAACGGGAAGAACCCGCACGAACACGTCCCGGCCGACACTCGGGAGGCCTTCATGCGGGTGCTTGACTGGGATGCCGTTGAACACCTACGTCACCTCGACACCGAGGGAGGTGAGCTCGCGCAACCTTAAGGGCGTGGAGCGGAGTGGGCCGCATCGCCCAGCGCGGAGGTAAAACGCCAAGCGTCCGACACCACCGTCTTCAGATCCGAGAGTTTCGGCTCCCATCCCAGCTCAGCGATAGCCTTCGCGCTCGAGGCGATGAGCACTGCCGGGTCTCCGGCGCGCCGAGGAGCCTCGATCGCCGGGATCTCGGCCCCGGTGACCTCCCGGCAGGTGTCGATGACCTCCCGGACGCTGAACCCATCACCGCTACCAAGGTTGAAGATCCGGTGCTCGCCGGCCACATTGGACGTCGCAGCCAGCACGTGGGCATCCGCGAGGTCCTTGATGTGGATGTAGTCGCGCACTGCTGTGCCGTCCTTGGTGGGCCAATCGGAGCCGAAGATGCTGATCGACTCGCGGTGGCCCAGAGCGACCTGCAGGACGATCGGGATCAGGTGGGTCTCCACCTCACGGTTCTCACCGAACTGCTGATAGGCGCCCGCGACGTTGAAGTAGCGCAGGCTCGTCGCCGCCAGGCCGTAGGCCTTGGCGTAGGAGGAGAGCATGTAGTCGATCGTCAGCTTCGAGGCACCGTAGGGGTTCGTCGGAGCCGTGGGCATGTCCTCCGTAATGGGCACCTGTTCCGGTTCGCCATAGCAGGCAGCGGTGGAGGAGAAGACGATGTTCTTCACGCCTGCTTCGCGCATCGCGTCCAGCAGCGTGAGGGTTGTGACGACATTGTGGTGCCAGTAGGCATCCGGCTGCTCCACGGATTCGCCCACGAGAGATCGCGCGGCGAAGTGGAAGACGGCGGCGAAATCGCCATCCGCCAGAACCTCGCTGGCCACATCGGCAATGTCGCCTTCCACGAAGTTCGCCTTCGGGTGGATCGCGGACCGATTGCCGGTGCTCAGGTTATCCACGACGGTGACGTGGAATCCGTTTTCAACGAGGACAGCAGTGCACACGCTGCCCACGTAGCCCGCACCACCGGTGACGAGGACGTTGCTGCCAGGTTCAATTGCGTTGTGTTCAGTCACTGTGGGGGCTTTCTTCAATCGAGGAATGCGGGGTCTGGCGGGGCCGGGAGGCGTCGAGGTGGTTAAGCGCCCGACACGTTGCGTACGCGGACCGCGTGCGCCAGCTCGCTGGGGATGGCGACCTCGGCGGACTCGCCACGCAGAATGAGGTGATCCTCAGTCGGGATGACGGTGACAGTGACACCTGGGAGAATGCCCGCCTCGCGCAGCCGCTTCATCAAGGAGCCCTCGACCTGCACGATCTCGTTAAAGCTGGCGACCACGGCCTCGTGCTCCTCGCCGGTAGCCAGATCGGCGGCGCGAACCGAATTCGGGTCTTCCGCCACGGCCGTCTGGGCGAAATCCGCATCGTCCGCTGCCTGCCCGGTCAGGAAATCCAGCCCTGGGATGGGATTGCCGAAGGGGGAGGTGTCGTGCTCGTCGAGAACCTCGACTAGGCGCTGTTCGACCTCGTCACTCATGACGTGCTCCCACCGGCAGGCTTCGTCGTGAACCTTGTCCCACGGCAGGCCGATGACGTCGGTCAGCAGACGTTCGGCGAGGCGGTGCTTGCGCATGACGGCGGTCGCGAGTGCGCGGCCCTCGGTGGATAGCTTCAGAGAGCGGTCCTTCTCAACGGAGAGCAGTCCATCGCGCTCCATGCGGGCCACGGTCTGGCTTACCGTGGGGCCGGACTGCTCAAGCCGTTCAGCGATCCGGGCGCGCAGTGGCGGGATGCCCTCTTCCTCGAGCTCGTAAATCGTCCGGAGGTACATCTCCGTTGTGTCTACTAGATCGCGCACCCTACTCGCCCTTTCTCACCTTTCGAGCTGATGGAAGCCTCGAAAAAATCAACGCCTCAACCATACATCCCCGGTACAGGGGAGTGGCGCACTATACCGCGTATTCGCGGAGTTTGTCCGCGCGCTGGCCCTCCCGCAGCTTGGCCATGACTTCCCGCTCGATCTGGCGCACCCGCTCACGGGAAAGACCGAACTGACGACCGATCTGGTCCAAAGTCCGGGGCAGGCCATCATCTAGTCCATAGCGCAGGGTGATCACATCCTGCTCTCGCTGCTCCAAAGTGGCCAGAACGGAGCGAATGTCGGAGTGGCGCAGGCTGGCGACGACAGCAGCCTCGGCATCCTCCGCCTCAGAGTCCTCGATGAAGTCGCCCAGGGGGGCTTCCTCGTCGGTACCGACTGGCATGTCGAGGCTCACCGGGTCGCGGGACTGCTTCATCAGCATCTCGATCCGATCCTCCGGGATCCCCGACTCCTCAGCCAGCTCCTCATATGTCGCCTCACGACCCAGGTGCTGGTACATCTCGCGCTTGATGCGGGAAAGCTTATTGACCTGCTCCACCAGGTGCACCGGCAGGCGAATAGTGCGCGACTGGTCTGCCATGCCGCGGGTGATCGCCTGGCGGATCCACCAGGTGGCGTAAGTGGAGAACTTGAAGCCCTTCTTGTAATCGAACTTCTCCATCGCGCGGATGAGCCCCAGGTTGCCCTCCTGGATCAGGTCCAGCAGTGGCATGCCACGGCCCGTGTAGCGCTTGGCCAACGAGACCACGAGGCGCAGATTCGCCTCCAGCAGGTGAGTACGTGCGGCCTTGCCTTCGCGTGCCAGGATCTTCACATCGCGCTTCTTCGCACGAGTCAACGGCTCGCCGCTCTTGAGCAGCTGCTCCGCATACAGCCCGGCCTCAATGCGCTGGGAGAGCTCAACCTCGTCCTCAGCAGTCAGCAGGGCAGTCTTACCAATGCCGTTCAGGTAGACGCGGACGAGGTCGGCCGAAGGGTTCTCGTTATTGCCTCGGCGCCGACGGCGGTCAGTATTCTGCTCCGGCTGCGAGGCATCATGCTTGGCGGACGTCGCGCGGGCGGAATCACTGCCGCTGGTGGACTTGCTCATGCAGTTAGGTCTCCTCTTGAGCTCACGATGGGCATCCGACGGGGCGCTATTTTTGAGGCGCTAATACAACCAACGGCCAGAGCCCGGATTTTGTTCCCAGACCCAGACCAACCGTCGGGGTGGAGAACGCCACACCCCACAAACGGGGCTAGCTACCCCAAGCATCGCCGACCTAACACTCGACCAACACGGTATAAGGTCCCTCGTTGACTGAGCTGACCTGCATGTCCGCCCCGAACTCGCCAGTTTCAACATGGATCCCACGATCCCGGAGCCCCTGGACGATGTTCTCAATCACCGGCTTAGCAGCAGGCCCCGGCATCGCCTCCGACCAGCTGGGGCGCCGTCCCCGCTTCGTCTTGCCCATCAGGGTGAACTGGCTAACCAGCAGCACGGAACCGCCCACCTCCTCAACCGACAGATCCCGTTGACCACCCCACGGCTCACCCGAGGCAGGGAACAACCGCAGCTCGGCGATCTTGCGCACCATCGTCTCCCAGGCGTCGGCGTCGTCGTCCTTGCCGCTGCCGATGAGGGCAAGCAACGCCGGACCGGAGACCTCACCGACGCGACGGCGCTCACCGGATTTATCCCGGACGTCGACGCTGGCCTGACTCACCGTGCTGATAACTGCCTTCATGATCCTCCACTTACCTTTCTGCCCAGTCGACCAGGCTGCTCGGCAATACGATGCCGTGGCGAACGAGGTCCACGATGATCCCCAGCATCCTCTCAATCAGGACTTCCTCATAATCCTCGTGCGACTTGTCCTCGGAAGGCCCGGTCACAGTCGCATAGAGCCCTAGCACGTCTTCCAAAGCCAATCCTTCTGGGTTCAGACCGGCGAGGATGGACTCCACTGCGGCGTCGATCTCATGCGTCCATGCCGGACCATCCGTTCGCGCCAGGCGTAGACACAGTTCCCGGAAACCCTGGCCGGCCTCCGCATCGGCCTGCCGCACAAACTCGGTGGCCACCCCAGGGCGCACGGCAAAACACTCGGCCAGGACATCCTCGGCGGATACCTCGGCCAGCCACTGACTGCGGATAAACCACTCCGCCACCTCAGCACCCAGCGGGGTTCCTGGCACCATGGTGTCGGGCAGCTGCTCTACGGTGACCTCAGTGGAGCCATCGATAGCTCGAAGGTGTGCAAAGCCCAGCGCAATATGGCTGACGCCGTTTTCAGCCAGGTAGTGAAGCCACTGCCCGGCCTTCCGCCGTCCCGCTGGGGATCGTGGGTCAATACCCTCGTCGCTCAGCCACGTCGTCACATAGGTCTCCGGGTCCACATACTCCCGCACGAGGCCGTAAGCACGCACCCCTTCCGTCGGTAGCCAACGCCCCAACTTCGACGCCACCGAATCCTCAGCGGACACCGCCCAAGAACACAGAATATGTGCCGTTCCGCCGGGGGAGAGATGCTCAGGAGCACGAGAGACTACCAGCTCGGTCGCACGGTCCAAGCCCAGCCCAGAATCACGGTAGACATGCCCAACCTCCGGGGGTTGGACCACAAAAGGTGGATTGGAGACGATGAGATCGAAGCGCTCACCCGCCACGGGCTCGAACCAGGAACCCTCCCGCCACTCGATGCCGGTTTCGGGAGCTGCTACATCTGTAGAACACTGACCCGGTGCCCAATGGAGCTGCGTGCCATTGATGGCGGCGAAGTCCAACGCCCGGCCACTAATATCCGTTCCCACCACGTGCGCCTCAGGGTAGGCCAATTGCAAGGCCAGGCTCAGCGCCCCACCGCCGCAACCCAGGTCGAGGATCCGCTGAGGGGAAGGCAGCCACGGATTGTCCGCCGGCGGGATGGCTCGAAGCAGCGACCGGGGCGCGTTACCCAGGCCCGGTACGTGATCATCCGGGGTGGGCTCCTGCGGCCACAGGCCAGCGTCCGGATCCGACGCGAGCAAGAACTCGCCGCCAAGGCTCGATGCATCGCTATCCGCATCACCGAACAAGTGTGGGAAGGAATAAGGGCGGATATCCACCCGCAGCTGCAGCTCATCCGCACTGCCGGGCAGGGAGGCGATCAGGCGGGCGTCGATGGCGCGCCGGGTGAGGTCAGTGCCGATGAGTTCCTGCCACCGCGCCCGGGTTGCTGGTTCTCGCAGGACGAAGAGCTCCACCAGTTCGGGTGTGCCTGTGGCGCGTGTGGAGTTGCCCTGGCCATAGTCGCGGACCGCGCGCAGCGCGCCGGCTGGGTTGGCAAGGTTGAGGGCGCGAAGGCCAGCCTCGCCCAGGACATCCTCGAGCAGGGTAGTGCTGAGGCCGCACTCACGGGCAGCGGAAAGCAGGCCGCCGAGGGCCTCGCGGGCGGGCTGGGACGTGAGCTGCATGCTGGAAGGTTGGGTTGTCACTGTGGGGATTGCCTTTTTTCGGTCGTAGTTGGGAAACTGGCTCTGCGTGGCGCCTGAAGAGCTTTGGTCTCTTCAGTGGCGCTGAGGCAGTGGCATGCTGCACGGCCACCGTGACGATGGTCGGGCTAGTCTTCGGACGCGTGGTCAATGACGGGGTGGCGGTCGGTGGAGTCTACGTCGCTGGGCTCCAGCTGTCGCTGCGGGCTCGTCGCCTGGGAGAGCTGGGAATTGGCCAGTGCTTCCCGGTTGGCTCGCACGAGGCCAGGCTTGTAGACCTTTTCCGACTCCTTGGTAGCCTCCCCGGCCTCGTTGGCGAGCATGACCGCAACCCAGGGCAGTGGAACACTGATGAACGCCACCACCGCGCCCAACATGAGGTTATTGGTGACCCACAGCAGGATCACGGCCAAGACAAGCACCGGGATGCGGGCGATCTGGAGCCCCAAATACAGGCGACGCCGGTGGTGCCAGTCCTCCAACTGCGACTTCTTCGCATCAGTGATCCGGTCAACCCGCTTGCCAGGACGGCGGAAACGGCGCGCTCCGGTGGCCGAAGTGCCCCGGGTACGACCGGCACGTTTCTCTGCTGCTGACATACCGTCTACGGTAGTACGAGAGTCAATTGTGGGAAGCCCCCAGGGGCAAGATGGAGGATTGTGAGCGCCACGAGCACCAGCACGCTGGAACGTCCGAAGGTTGATGAGCGGGAGCAGACTCAGGACGACACCCCAAAGTTTTTCCACTACGTCAAGAAGGACCAGATCGTGGAGTCGGCGGTCATGGGCCGATTGGTGGTTGCACTGTGCGGTGAGACCTTCCCGGTGACCAAGCAGGCAAAACCGGGTTCCCCGGTGTGCCCGGAGTGCGAGGAAATTTACCAGAGCCTGCGTAAGAAGTAGGTCCGATACAAGGTGAAAAGAACCCTCCGTGCATGGCAGCAGGAGGCCCTGGACCTCTACCAGGAGCAGCAGCCGCGGGACTTCCTTGCGGTCGCAACGCCGGGTGCCGGTAAGACCACTTTTGCCCTGACGCTGGCGTCAATGTTGCTGGAGAAGCGCGTTGTCCAGCGACTCGTTATCGTGGTTCCCACAGAGCACCTGAAGGTCCAGTGGACGCTCTCCGCCGCTGCCATGGGGATAGCCCTCGACGCTGAGTTTTCCAACTCCTCGCCATTCAATAACGCCTACGACGGCGTGGCCGTGACCTATGCCCAGGTCGGCATGAAGCCCACCAAGCACTATCAGGTAGCCACCGCCCAGAAGACTCTGGTGATCCTTGACGAGATCCACCACGCTGGTGACGCGAAGAGCTGGGGAGACGGCGTGCGCTTGGCTTATGCTCACGCTGAGCGTCGACTGGCGCTGACCGGTACCCCGTTCCGCTCCGATGACGCCCAGATCCCTTTCGTGGACTACATCGAGGTCCCGGGCACCGACGGTGCGCTGGAATCCCGAGCGGACTATACCTACGGATACTCGGAGGCGCTTCGCGACGGCGTGGTCCGGCCGGTGGTCTTCATGGCCTACTCCGGACAGGCGCGGTGGCGTTCGAGTGCGGGCGAGGAGTTCGAGGCCCGGCTGGGTGAGACCCTCACTCCGGAGCAAACCGCCCGCGCGTGGCGGACGGCGCTGGACCCGAAGGGGGAGTGGATCCCCGCGGTCCTGAAGGCTGCCCACACTCGCCTGCTGAAGCTGCGCAACCACATCCCGGACGCTGGCGGCCTCGTCATCGCGACCGATAAGACGACCGCCCGCGCCTACGCCAAGATCCTGTCGACGATCAGCAGCACTCCGGTTACCGTCGTCCTTTCCGATGAGGTCGGTGCTTCCGACCGCATTAAGGAGTTTTCCGCCAGCCAGGACGAATGGATGGTTGCGGTGCGCATGGTTTCGGAGGGTGTGGACGTGCCCCGCCTGGCGGTGGGTGTTTATGCCACGAGTGCTGCGACCCCGCTGTTCTTCGCCCAGGCAATCGGTCGCTTCGTGCGCTCCCGCCGCAAGGGCGAGTCCGCCAGCGTGTTCCTGCCCAGTGTGCCCGTGCTGTTGGACCTGGCGTCCAAGCTGGAAAAGCAGCGCAACCACGTGCTCGGCGTTCCGAAGAAGGACGAGGAAGGCTGGGACGATGAGCTGCTGGCTCAAGCCAATCGCGAGGAGAACGAGCCAGATGAGCTGACGACCTACGAGTCCATCGGTGCGGAGGCCGAGCTGGATTCTTTGATTTACGACGGCTCGACCTACGGCACGACCACTCTGGCCGGTTCCGCGGAGGAACAGGATTACCTGGGTCTGCCGGGGCTGCTGGACGCGGAGCAGATGCGCACTCTGCTGAAGCAGCGGCAGGCCGACCAGGTCGAAGCACGCGCCCGCGAAGCCGAGGAGCGTAAGCGCCGGGAGGCTGAAGAGCGCCGCAGCGGCGGGGCTGCCGGTGAAATGAGCGGCGCGGAGGCGCACCGTCGCCGCGTGGCCAGCGAGGAGCTGCCCGCCCTGCGCAAGGAGCTCAACGCGCTGGTGAACATGACTGCGGCACGGACCGGCAGACCGCAGGGCTCCATCCACAACGAGGCACGTCGCAATTGCGGCGGACCTCCGACCGCGTTGTGCACCGCTGAGCAGTTGCGAGACCGTATCGCCTATCTGCGCGACTGGTAGGCTGTGCCCTCATGCCGGGAACACCGCAGCCCGGGCCAGGGATATGAGTGAAATTCCGAGAAAGGACCGTCGAGTCGAGATGGCGAAGAAGAATCCAGCTGGTGGCCAGCCGGCCGTACAGCCCCACGCACCCCAGGTAGCCAGCCGGATGTCGCTGGCCGCACTGATCCTGGGTGTGCTTGCCCTCCCGGCTGGGCTGCTCCCGCTGATCGGTATTTTTGTTGCGATGATTGCGCTGGTCGTGGCGATCGTTGCCCTCATCCGCGCGAACCGCCACGGCACGGCGCGAGCCTACCCCATCGTGGGGCTCGTGCTCGCGATCCTCGCGATGGGCCTAGCGCTGATCACCACGAAGGTGGCCACTGAGTTTCCGGAGCAGTGCAAGGGGCTCAGCGACGGGGAGCTGACTCAATGCGTCAAGGAGCACCGACGCAACTAGCTCCACGCTGGTTCGTGGCGCGGTTTCCGAAAAGAGGTCCCGCCCGATCTCAAGCAAGATTTAAAGGGGCTGGGGAAGAACATTTCACGAACAAGAGGCAGATAACGAGAAAACAACCGCCGGGAAACCCGGCGGTTGTTTTCTTTTCCGGTCCCGCATCAGCGGGTAAGACGTGCGGTTTAGTCCAAGTAGTCCCGCAGAACCTGGGAGCGGGATGGGTGGCGCAGCTTGGACATCGTCTTCGACTCGATCTGTCGGATGCGCTCGCGGGTCACACCGTAAACCTGTCCGATCTCGTCCAGGGTGCGCGGCATACCATCGGTCAGACCGAAGCGGAGCTTCACCACGCCGGCCTCGCGCTCGGACAGGGTATGCAGGACGTCCTGCAGCTGGTCCTGCAGCAGCGTGAAGGACACAGCGTCCACTGCGATGACCGCTTCAGAGTCCTCGATGAAGTCTCCCAGCTGGGAGTCGCCCTCGTCACCGATAGTCTGGTCCAGGGAGATTGGCTCGCGGGCGTACTGCTGGATCTCCAGCACCTTGTCGACCGTGATGTCCATCTCGCGGGCCAGCTCTTCCGGCGTCGGCTCGCGACCAAGATCCTGCAGCAGCTCGCGCTGAATGCGACCGAGCTTGTTGATGACCTCCACCATGTGAACCGGGATGCGGATCGTGCGTGCCTGGTCAGCCATCGCACGCGTAATCGCTTGGCGGATCCACCAGGTGGCGTAGGTGGAGAACTTATATCCCTTGGAGTAGTCGAACTTCTCCACCGCACGGATCAGGCCCAGGTTGCCCTCCTGGATCAGATCCAGGAACGCCATGCCACGCCCGGTGTAGCGCTTGGCCAGGGAGACCACGAGGCGAAGATTCGCCTCCAGCAGGTGGTTCTTCGCCTTGCGGCCGTCTCGGTCGATCTCGCGCAGGTCGCGGCGGTTCATCGGGGAGAGGCGCTCGCCGGAGTCCTTGATCTGCTTGAGCCGGTAGTTTGCGTACAGGCCAGCCTCGATGCGCTTTGCCAGCGAGACCTCCTGCTCCGCATTCAGCAGGGCGACCTTACCAATTTGCTTCAGGTAGGCGCGGACGGAGTCTGCAGATGCGGTGAGGGCAGCGTCGCGGCGGGCCTGGCGCAGAGCGGCGGACTCGTCCTCGTCCCACACGCTGTCGTCGCGGCCGTCCTTGGAGGTCGAAGACTCCTCTTCGTCGTCCTCGTCTTCTTCTTCCTCCTCGTCGGCGTCCTCGTCCTCGTCATCGAGGTCCTCGTCCAGGTCGTCATCGAGGTCCTCGTCCAGGTCCTCGCCGATATCCTCCAGATCCGGCTCGACATCTTGATCGAACTCGTCGTCGACGTCTTCCGGATCATCGTTGGCGGTGACCTCGGCGTCCTTGCTCTTCGCTTCGAGCTGCTCCTGCGTCTTCGCAGCAGCCGTCGCTTTGGTAGCCTTCCGCGCGGTCTTCTTGGCCGCCTTCTTCGCCGTCTTTTTAACGGTCTTCTTGGCGGCCTTCTTCGCCGTCTTTTTCGCCGTCTTCTTTGCGACCTTGCGGGTGGCCTTCTTAGCCGTCTTCTTCGCGACCTTCTTTGGCTCCTCGACTGCATCTTCAGACGCAGATGCTGCTACGGCTGGTGCGTCTGCTGTGGCAGCTGCGGACGCCGTCTTCTTTGCAGCAGTGGCGCTTGTGACCTTGCGGGCCGTGCGCTTGACTGCCTTGCGAGCCGTCTTCTTGGCGACTTTCCGTGCAGCAGTGCCAGACGTCCCGCTTGCGTCCTGGACGCTATCACCGCTGGTGGTTGAGTCTTGAGAAGCCACAGAAGCCCTTTCGGTCGGGGATTGTTGCAACGTACGGCTGTGACCGCCGGGCAAAGCCAGCGACCTCGTTGTACGTTTAGGAAGGTTCCCCGCTCGGGGGGTGTGCCTACCAATCGCTATCCAAACTACGTTTGCTCGCCGTTTCCTGGTGGATAGCGACCAGGAATCGACGCATTTTGTTCTACTCGCCAGCATACGTCCACCAACGAATTCGTGTCGGTGACGTCAAACCGACCCGGCCCGCCGGGCGGTGTTCTGCTGCGGAGTAGTTTCTCTGAGCAGCCGGAATGCTGCTCCTGGCGCCCAAGCGCCCAACGGCCGACCATTATAGCCAAGCTTTATTGCTCACGCCGGTTAGGGGCGTAGCCCCCAAGAAGCGGCGAGCCCCGCCCCAATGACGCCCGCGCTGTTGAAATGTCGCGCGATGCTCACACGGACCGAAGGCTCTTCGAGCTCAAGCTTGGGCAGCCACCGGTCTGATTCGGCGGAGATCCCGCCACCGAGGATCAGTTCCTGGGGGCGCAACAACGCGACATAGGTGTTGAGCACCGTGCTCACCCGGGCTGCCCACTCGGGAAACGTTAGGTTCTGCCGAGCCTTCACCGCCGCTGAAGCCCAATGCTCGGCAGAACTGGGGGAGCCGTCGTCCGTCAACACGGTCAGGTGCCCCAGCTCGGTATTGGGGTACAACCTGCTTCCGCGGAAAAGAGCAGAGCCGATCCCAGTGCCAAAGGTCAGGAAGAGTCGACTGTATTCCGGGTCGGCAGCCTCGCCGGCGGCGCCCGGGCCGCATTCAGAAATGCCGGCGGCGTCGGCGTCGTTGAAGAAGAACCACGCCACCTGGAGAGCGCAACGATCCGAATTGCCGTGCGGCAACGCCTTCCGCAGGGCGTTGTCGAACACCGCGGCGGGTCGGGTACCGATCCAGGAGTGCGCGATATTCGCTGCGGTGCGTGCCTCCTGTCTGGCTACCACGCTGGGAATGGCTACGCCGATCCGCAGGTTCTGAAATCCGCCGAGGGAAGAAGTCGCGGTACGCTCCGTGCCAACCTCTTGGGCGAGTACCTGCGTTGCGAGGGTCGCAACGGCGCCCGCAACGGCTTCTGGGGTTGCTGGTTGGGGAGTGGGGGCGGTGAACCGTTCCCCAACGAGACAGTGGTTGCGGGTGTCGACGAAGCCCGCTTTGATTGCGGATCCCCCAACGTCGAAGCCCACGGTAATGTCGGCCCATTCAGCACTATTCGCCTGCTCGGTGCTCATGGATCTGAATGCTACACATCAGTGGTATCTGTGGAGGCATGACCGAGACCTTGTTGCTTGATAAATCCACCACTGACTATGTCCCGGAGGAGATTCCGGGCGCGGCGAGCGTACGCGAGCTGCAGGCTGCTGCTGAAGATGTTGCCGCACGTGCTGCCGCCTTGGTGCTGCGCACTCGCCGGGAGCGCACTGATGGTGAGGCGGTGGCGGGCTCCGTTATCGAGCTGATGGGTTCGGCGATGCCGGTGGCGCAGACCAAGTCTTCCGCAGTCGACCCTGTCACCGAAGCGGATCGTGCCGCAGAGAATTTCATCCGCGAGTGGCTGCACGCCCGGTTCCCTCAAGCCACCGTTGTTGGTGAGGAGGAGGGGGCGGATGATCTTGCCCCCGATTCCAACCTCGACGAGGCAGCAGGAGCGAGGTTGGAGTGGATCGTCGATCCGATCGACGGCACCGTCAACTTCGTCTACGGAATTCCTGCTTTTTCGGTGTCGGTGGCTGCTGTCATCGACGGGGTGCCGGTGGCCGGTGCGGTTATGGACGCCTCCCACAGCCACGTCTTTGGAGCCTGTGCCGGTGGACCGGCGACTGTCGCCCCCATTGATTTAAGGAGCGAAGAAGTAGTCGTCGGTGAGCATAAGAACATTAGTCGGCAGGAAGGACGGAAGGACGCTGCGCAGGCGCTCGTAGCGACCGGCTTTTCCTATGACGCCGAGCGCCGTCGGCGGCAGGCACGCGTGTTGAGCAACGTCCTGCCCCACGTGAGGGACATCCGACGTTTGGGCTCCGCCGCACTCGACCTCTGCATGGTGGCCAGCGGTCAAGTGGACGGCTACTACGAGCACGGGCTTAACGGCTGGGACTTCGCTGCCGGCGCGTTGATTGCTGCTCGAGCGGGAGCGACCGTTGTCACCCCCACGCTTGACTACACAGCGGAGCACGGATTGCCCATCATCGCAGGCGTGCCGGGGGTGCAGGAAGAACTCGAAAAAATGCTGTTGAACCAGGGTGCAGGGGGTAGCATCGAGCAACTTTCTTTGCCATGAGTATGAGGGAGGTGACAAGTATGCACCTCATGGCCTAATATCCGCCTTCAGCACGCATGAGGCGCCCTCAAATCGGTGCCGAATGGCTGCCGCGAAGAATGGGCTTGTGACCCCTCAGGGCGGCAGGTGGCGGGGATCCCGCCCAATAATCAATGAGCATCATCCGAGGAGTGTGGGAGGACAACGATGGCCACGGACTACGATGCACCGCGGCGTAGCGCTGAGGAAGAGCTGGAGACTGACTCTCTCGAAGGCCTGAAGGCTGCTGAGAAGGCAGAACCAGCGATCTCGGACACCGATGATGGCGAAATCGTGGAGCCCTTCGAACTGCCGATGGAGGAGGTCTCCGGGGAGGAGCTATCCACCACGGTCACGCCGAAGCAGAACGACGAGTTCACCTGCTCCGAGTGCTTCCTCGTGCAGCACCGAAGCCGTGTTGGTGAGAAGCGCAGCGATACCGAATTCATCTGTATCGACTGCGCTTAAGGCATAAAGAGACCCGGCCTGCGGGGCAAAGCTGAGCAGGCCGGGTGTGCGGAGGCGCTGGGGACCTTAGTAAATGGGCCTTCCCAGCGCCTCCAGCAGTTCCTGAGGCTTCTTGCTGGAGACCAGCCAGTAAGGGGTGGGGTCCAGCGGATCATCGAGCACGAGCATTGCCATCGTAGGAATCCATCCCTTGTGAATAACGAAGGCAGCAGGGTCGAGCTGGCGACCCAACGCAGCCTGCTTCGCGGTGGGTGGAATGACCAGTGTGCGGTCGACGACGGAGGCGGGAAGTTGTGCGTCCCCCGCACGGATAATTCTTTCACCCTGGGAGTTCTCGAAAACCTCGATCTTTGTGCGGGAAAGCGCGAAAAGCCCCCACGTCGCGAGTGCCGCCGCGATCACCCCGGCGACGAGCAACCACCACCAGTCGCGCCCCATCTGCGCTTGCCAAGCGATGATGGCGACCACGCCGACGGCAGCGAGCCACCAGGACAGCGGAACCCGCTGGGACTCGCTGTACAGCACCCGTGTGCCCGCGACCTCGCCGGGCTTCGCCGGTGGTGGGGTCGATGCTCCGTTCGCAGCGTCCATGACTCGCAGAGTGCTCCTCGTCTACCTGTGCTTCTTGACCCAGGCTCTGCCTCGCAGGCGCTTACGTGCCGCGCCGAGCCTTTATTGGGTGGCGTTTACCGGCCACCATCTTACCCACACACCAGCGGTTTCTTCGAAGCCGCTGCTGCTCCCAGCGAAGCGGAGGTATTCATGCATTGGGCCCAAAAAGGTGCGGCGACGACCTTGTAGAGTGGAGCCTCATGAGCAGTCCGTTGGAAATTTTTCAGATTGACCCATCTCTCCCGCTCCCTAACCGGGCGCACCCCGAAGACGCGGGCATCGATCTCTACTCCGCTGAGGACATCACCTTGACGCCGGGGCAGCGCAGTCTGGTGGGCACGGGAATCGCCATGGCGGTGCCCGTTGGCAAGGTCGGTTTGGTGCACCCGCGTAGTGGACTGGCGGTAAAGAAGGGGCTGTCGATCGTTAACGCTCCCGGCACCATCGATGCGGGGTATCGCGGGGAGGTGAAGGTCAATCTGATTAACCTTGACCCTGAAGAAACAATCAGCATCGGCCGTGGCGAACGCATCGCACAGCTGCTGATTCAGGACGTGAGCCTCTGCGAGGTTGTCACCGTGGACAGCATTGACCAACTCGGGGAAACCAGCCGAGGAAGCGGTGGCCACGGCTCCACCGGCACACGCTGATATGTGCTCGGACAGCCGATTCTGATAGCCGATTAGATTTAATTACCAGGTTTTAAACCCCAGCGGTGGCGCTCGCGAGTCTCCCACTCGGGAGTGCGGAAGGACAGTTGTTAGGAAATGTGGCCCTTTTCTAAGAAGAAGAACGAACCCAGCAGTGTAGAACCAAGCACACCTCAAAGCCCGGCCGAGCAGGAGCTCCCAGACGCGGCTGACAGCGCTGAGGCCGGTCCAATGGAAAATGAGCAACCCGTGCAGGGTGAGGATTTTGGCCCCTTCGACGGGGACACGCTGGACTACCGTGATTATAATTTCAGCGATTTCGCCAAGGGCGGGCTCGACCTGGGGTCCATGATGATTCCGGTTCCACACGAGGCTGAGGTGCAGGTGGAAATGGGCGATGATGGCCCGCAAATGCTCCACATTCTCACCCCCTTTGGCCGGGTCACGCCGGTCGCCTTCGCCGCCCCAACCACTGGCGAACTCTGGGATAACACGGTGCCGACGCTCATTGAAGGCATGACAGCTGACGGGCTGGAGGCGACCACTGAGGAAGGCCCATGGGGTGCCGAGATCGTTGCCCAGTCCGGCGACGGCACACTTCGGGTTATTGGGGCTACGGGCCCGCGATGGATGCTGCGCATGACCCTCGCCGGACCACAGGAATCGGCTGAGCAGATGGCGGCGTTGGGGCGCGAGATTATCGCCCGCACCTTCGTCGTTCGAGGCACTGACCCGATCCCTGCCGGGGATCCGTTGCCGGTTCAGCTCCCGCAGGCAATGGTCGAGGAGCTGGCACGACACCTGGAAGAACAGCAGAACAGCCCAGCGCAGCCGCAAATGCCCAACGAGGATGGCAATGACTAGCCCGGAAACTATCACTCTGGATTTGGACCAGCCTGGCCACCGCGGCGTGGTCATCGGCCAGCATGATGGGCAGATCGTTTTCGTGCGTCACGGACTGCCAGGGGAGAAAGGGGTCGAGGTTGCGCTGGACGCTTCGAAAAAGAACGGCAAGCAAAGGTTCCGCACGGGTCAAGTACTGACTATTGACCAGCCGAGCCCGCACCGCGTGCCCGGGCAATGCGACGCCGCAGCTGCAGGTGCAGGGTGCTGCGACCTCGACTTCGTTGATGTCGAGGGGTCGTTGGATTTTAAGCAGGCGGTAGTCATCGACCAGTTCCGCCGCCTCGGCAAGTTCGAACTGCCGCAGACCTTCCTCGATGCTCATGTCCGTGCGACGAGCTTGTGGCCTTTTACCCATTATCGCCACCGCGTACGTCTCGGCGTCGACGCGGAAGGCCAAACTGGTCTGCGGAAACCTAAAAGCAACGAGATCGTCCCATTAGCCGAGGTCGATTGCGCTCAGTGGCTGCCCGGGCTGACGGACGGCGTTGCCAGTCTCAACCCAAGCCCAGGCAGCGAGGTTGTGGTTGGCGTCGGTCGAGACGGTAAGCACTCTGTTGTGGAGCTTAAAAAGACCCGCCGGGGCCGGAAACGCCGGGTGCTCGATGGTGAAGGCGAGGTGACTCACTCCCACCTCGGCGTGACTTGGAAGGTGCCGGTGGATGCGTTCTGGCAATCCCACATCTCTGCCAGCGCCTATTACGCCCGCTGGGTTGCCGACCGGCTGAACGGAGATATGCACACCGTGTGGGATCTTTACGGCGGCTGCGGGGCGTTGTCCGCCGGCCTGCTGGGGTCCGCACGCAACATTGAGATTGTGGACGTCGCAAGCAGCGCAACACATGCTGGACGGGAAGCTTTCGCGGCGGTCCGGGAATCTCGTGCTGAAGGGACGGATACGGCCGTACGTTTCCGCAGCAGTGACGTCGGCTCGTGGCTGGAGAATCTCGAGGAGGTCGCGGATCTGGAGGCCGTCGTTCTCGACCCGCCGCGTACGGGCGCGGGGGCGGACGTCATTCAAAACCTCGCGCAGCACCGCCCACCGCGGGTGATTCACATCGGCTGCGACCCCGCCACGGCAGCCCGCGACGCAGGTCTGTGGCGAGATGCGGGTTATGAACTGCGTGAGATGGAGATCGTTGACGCCTTCGGGCTGACCCATCACGTCGAGACGTTGATGTACTTCGAGGCGGCGGGCGAATAACGCTGAAGGCGGTGTCCCCACTAGAATGGGGCGTGCACAAAGAATGTGGGATGGAGAGAAACTGAGTTCAATGGGAATCCTTGAAAATATTTCCTCACCAGCGGATCTGAAGTTGCTCGAAGAGGGCAAGCTGGATCAGCTGGCGCAGGAGATTCGGGAATTTTTGATTGAAAAAGTTTCCGCGACCGGCGGACACTTGGGGCCCAACCTCGGTGTCGTCGAGCTAACGATGGCGCTGCACCGCGTCTTCGATGCGCCGTCCGACCCCCTGATCTTCGACACGGGCCACCAGGCGTACGTGCACAAGATTTTGACGGGACGTCGCGACCTTTTTGACACGCTGCGGCAGAAGGACGGCCTGTCAGGCTACCCTGACCGTGCGGAAAGCCCGCACGACTGGACCGAATCCTCCCATGCTTCGGCTTCCCTTTCTTATGCCGACGGGCTGGCCAAGGCTTTCGAGCTCAGCGGTCAGACGCACCGTCATGTCGCAGCTGTCGTTGGTGATGGAGCTCTTACAGGCGGCATGTGTTGGGAGGCGCTGAACAACATCGCAACCGGCAAGAAGCGCTCGATCGTCATCGTGGTCAACGACAATGGGCGTTCCTATTCGCCGACGATCGGTGGGCTGGCGGAGAACCTCGCTGCATTGCGTCTGCAGCCTGCCTATGACAAGGTCATGGAGTCCGGGAAAAACACCCTTGGTCGCATGGGGTGGGTTGGGGACCGCGCATTCCAGCTGATTTCTGGGCTCAAGGAAGGGGTCAAGCACTCTATCCTCCCGCAGGAAATGTTCTCCGACCTGGGGCTGAAGTACATTGGTCCGGTTGATGGGCACGATATCGGCCAGGTGGAAAACGCGCTGCGTTATGCGAAGGACTACGGTGGACCCGTCATCGTCCACACGATCACCCACAAGGGCAAGGGCTTCGACCCGGCGGAGAACGACGAAGCTGATCAGATGCACGCCACGGGTGTGATCGACCCCGTTACGGGTGTGCCGAAGAAAGCCTCGAAGCCCGGCTGGACTCAGGTGTTCTCCTCGCACCTCATCGAGCGGGCGGGGGAGAGGGATGACGTCGTGGCAATCACCGCCGCGATGGCCGGCCCCACTGGCCTCGCTGAGTTTGGTGAGGTGTTCCCGCAACGCACCTTCGACGTCGGCATCGCAGAGCAGCATGCCGTGACATCCGCGGCTGGCCTTGCTCTGGGTGGTTTACACCCGGTAGTTGCGGTGTATTCGACATTCCTCAACCGTGCCTTCGACCAGATGCTGATGGACGTCGGTCTGCTTGGTCTGGGCGTGACTTTCGTGCTGGATCGCGCTGGAATCACCGGGCCGGATGGTGCTAGCCACAACGGTATGTGGGACATGTCTATCACCGGAATTGTGCCGGGGATCCATGTCGCCGCCCCGCGTGACGGAGCGCAACTGCGCCTGGCGCTGGACCGGTGCCTTGATGTTGACGACGCTCCCACCGTCGTGCGCTTCCCGAAGGGAAGCGTTCCGGCCGACATCCCCGCCGTGCGCCAGGAGTCGAGCTACGACGTCCTGTTTGAACACCGCGCGGACGACGGCGCCGGCGCGAAGAAACTGCTGGTGATTAACTACGGCGCGCTTGTGGGGCAATCCCGGGCGGCCGCAGAAGCAGCCAAGTCCAAGGGCTGGGAGGTCGCAGTTGTGGATCCGCATTGGGTTTACCCGGTCTCTGAGGAACTCGTTCAGCTCGCCGGCGCCGCCGACCTGGTGGTGACGGTCGAGGATAACGGTATTCACGGAGGAGCCGGTTCTGCACTGCAGGCGGCGTTGAGCGCCGCAGAGGTGGATACTCCCGTGCGTTTGCTCGCGGTGCCCCAGGAGTACTTGGCGCACGCTTCGAGGGGCGAAGTCCTCGAAGAGATCGGCCTTGACGTCGCGACCGTGGAACGTCGCGTGACGGGGTGGCTCGACCGCGTTTAGGGGGATTTAGCGGTTCCGAGTCCACCCAAGTGCGGGGGAGCGGGTCCACCGGGTTTAGGGGGTTTTACCCCCTGTCCACCCGGCAATGGGGGTAATTAGCAACAAGAATGTTGTGTAAATTCGCGGTGGGAGCAAATTAGGCTTGCCTATCTTCACTGTCTTTGACAGTATTTAGGGGGACTTAGGGCAAGCTAACCTTGCTTGTTTGGTCTATTTTCGGAATAATATCGGCCGTACCTCGGTGCAGAGGCCGGCCGGGATGAACTAGGAAGAGCAAAAGATTGAAGATCTCCCACGCACTCGTTGCGGCAGCCGCTGGATTTTCCCTGATCCTCACGGGCTGCGCAACCGAGGATAACTCCGCCGAGAATAACTCCGCTTCCAGTCAGCAGAATAACGCGGATCGCGCCTACACGCTCGAGGCTGAAAACGGCACCATCGAGCTGGAGTCCGAGCCGAAGCGCATCGTCGTCCTTGACTATGCCTCCCTCGACACCCTGGCTGCGCTGGGGGAGAAGGATCGCGTCGTATCCACCGCTAAGGCTGCCACCATGCCGAAGGCAGCAGAGGGGATCGAGGCTAACGCCGGCTCTCTGAAGGAGCCCGACATGGAGGCCATTGCCGCAGCGGACCCGGATCTGATCCTCATCGGCGGGCGTCAGGCGAAGATGCTCAAGGAATTCGAGAAGATCGCCCCGACCGCGAACATGACGATCAACTACGATCACTACACGATCGATAGCAACCTGGAGCGCGTCGAGGCCCTGGGCAAGCTCTTCGGCAAGGAAGCCGAAGCTAAGGAGAAGTCCGACGAGATCCGCGATCGCGTGAAGAAGATCGCCGACTCCGTTCCGGCTGATAAGAAGGAAGCCGCAGTCCTGATGACCAGCGGCGGCGAGATTAGCCTCTATGGTGCGGACTCCCGCTTCGGCCTGGTCTTCAACGACCTCGGCTTCACTCCGGCGGGCAACATCGACAGCGATAGCTCCCACGGTGAGAACGCTTCCTTCGAGCTGCTGAAGAAAATCAATCCGAAGACCATCTTCGTCATCGACCGCGACGCGGCCATCGGCCAGGAAGGCCACTCCGCAAAGGCCACCCTCGACAACGAGCTGGTCAAGCAGACGGATGCAGCCAAGGAGGACCGGATCTACATGCTGAGCGGTGCTGACTGGTACCTCAACGGTGGCGGCATCGACGGCCTGAACACCATGCTCGACGATATCGAGCAGGCACTCTAAGAAAACAACAACCGCGCCGCGGGCACCCGGGGCGCGGTTCAAACACGTAATTAGCGAACGAGACGGTAGTAGGAGAGTAGCGAGCAGATGGGTACCAACGGTTCCGTGAGCACCCTGACGAGGCAGGCAGGGGCCCCCTTGTCACATGCCGTGCAGGCCTCGTACCGGGATCAAGGCGGTGCTCAGAGCGCAGCCATCGACAACGCTGCAGGAAGCAACTCCGCGGCGACAGCCGCATCCGCAGACCGGACAACGCCTCGTTCGCGCGGCCCCGTCTATGCCATGATCGTCGCGGGCGTTCTCATGATGCTCTCCCTGCTCAGCCTGATGCTGGGGGCGGCGGATGCTGACTCCTCCGTGGTCGCTGTCTCCCGTATCCCGCGCACCCTCGCCGCCTTGCTGGCCGGATCCGCGTTGGCCATGGGCGGATTGATCATGCAGCTGCTGGCCCGCAACCGTTTCGTCGAGGCTTCTACCGTCGGCTCCACAGAGTCCGCCATGGCTGGTTTGCTGGCCGTCGCGCTGCTCCTCCCCGGTGCCCCGATGTGGGCGAAGCTCGGAATGGCCAGCCTCACCGCGCTCATCGGCACCATCGGATTCCTGGTCATCGTGTCGCGAATCAAGGTGCGAACCGGCTTCACTGTCCCGCTGGTCGGCATCATTTACGGCGGCATTATTGGCGCCGCCACCACGTTTTTTGCATACTCTTTCGACCTGCTGCAGAGCCTCGGCGCGTGGCAGCTCGGATCCTTCGCAGGTGTGCTCCGCGGCCGCTACGAGCTCCTCTGGCTCGTCGCATTGCTTGCAATCGCAGCCTATGTCCTTGCTGACCGGTTGACCTTGCTCGGGCTGGGGCACGACCTGGCTAAGGGCGTGGGCGTCCGCGTGAAGCTCGTCGAATATTCCGCGATCGTCATCGTGGCTGTCATCGCCGCTGTCACAGTCACCGTCGTGGGAGCCATCCCGTTCATCGGTCTGATCGTCCCCAATCTGGTTCGCGCACGCATTGGTGACAACGCTCGCAAGGCACTGCCTTGGGTCGCGGCCTGTGGTGCAGCCATGACGCTGGCTGGGGATATTTTGAGCCGCATCATCCGCTACCCGTACGAAATCCCGGTTGGGACCGTTCTTGGAGTGCTGGGTGCTGCCGTATTCCTCTACATCTTGATTCGCGGGGCTCGCATCCAGAGCTCAACGAAGCCCAAGCTGTTCCGCCGCGCTCGTCGCGGCTAGTGATAAAAGGAAAGGTTAGCTTTTGCTGGGACGCGTGACGTACGCATCGAGCACGAAGCGGGATGATTCGAAGAGGCCACGACGTACGTTCCTGGCGATGCTCCTCATCACCGTGGCGCTGGTAGGTCTGTTCATCCTGTGGCAGCTTCCCCGCGCCTGGGCTTTTGTACTGCCGATGCGATTGACCACCGTAGGCGCGCTCGCCGTGGCCGGGATTACCGCCGGCATATCCACCGTGGTCTTTCACACGCTTACCCGAAACCATATTCTGACCCCAGGTTTGATCGGTTTCGATTCAATTTATGTGCTGATCAATACGCTGATCGTCTTTTTCCTCGGCAGCAGTGCCCTGAGCGGCATGCACCCCATCGCTGGTTTCGTGCTGAATACAGTGATCATGGTCGTTTTCGCCGTGGTGGTGTTCAGCCCACTGGTGACTTCGAAGACTATGACCCTGGATGTGCTCCTGCTTATCGGCGTGGTGTGCGGGATCTTCTTTAGGTCGCTGGCCGGCCTTCTGCAGAAGATGATCGACCCCAATGAGTACCAGGCGCTGCAGGACGCCTTCTTCGCATCTTTCACCGGTATCGACCGCCCGTTGCTGGTCTTTACACTATTGGTGACGCTCGTTGTTTCCGCCTGGATCTGGCATAAACGCCATGTGCTGGACGTCATGGCGCTGGGGCAAGAGACGTCCATTGGCCTGGGCGTAGGGTACCGCAAGGAAAGCCTGCTCATGCTCGCCGCCATCACCATCCTGGTAGCGGCCTCCACTGCGCTGGTCGGGCCGATCCTGTTCTTAGGGCTCATCGTCGCGCACCTGGCTTATCGGGCTACGGGTACGACCCGGCATACATGGACCCTCCCGGTTGCTGCTCTGTTCGGCGTTTCCTCCCTCGTGGGCGCTCAGTTTATTCTGGGGCAGATCTTTGGCTACGGGACCACCGTCTCAGTGCTGATTGAATTTGTGGGCGGTATTTTGTTCCTGTTCCTGCTCTTGCGGAAGGAGAAACTCAAATGATTGAGACCAAGCAACTCAGCAAACGCTACGGTGATGCGCTGGTTCTGGATCACGTCGACCTTCGTATCCCCGAGGGCGGAGTCACCAGCATTATCGGAGCCAACGGAGCAGGAAAGTCCACCCTGCTGACTGCCATCGCCCGGCTCATCGACGCCGATGGTGGTACCGCGGAGGTCGCTGGGATGGATGTCTACGCCACAGACACCCGCGAGCTGGCTAAGATTCTGGCGGTCCTGCGGCAGGAAAACCACACCTTGAGTCGCATCCGCGTGCGTGAGCTCGTCGCCTTCGGACGCTTCCCCCACTCCCGGGGGCGTCTGACAGCCGAGTGCGAAGCAGCCGTGGACGCGGCGATTGAGATGATGGAGCTTGGGGAGATCGCCGATAAGTTCATCGACGAACTGTCCGGCGGCCAGCGCCAGCGGGCCTTCGTTGCGATGGTGCTTGCCCAGGACACCGAGTACATCCTGCTGGACGAGCCACTGAACAACCTCGATATGAAGCACTCTGTGTCGATGATGCGCACCATTAAGGCCGCTGCCCACGAGCAGGGGCGTACCGTCGTCATCGTCATTCACGACATCAACATGGCCGCAGCGTTTTCCGACCGGCTGGTCGCGATGAAAAACGGCAAGGTCCACACCACGGGGACGCCGGAGGAAGTGATGACCGAGGAGACCCTCAGCAGTCTCTATGACTTCCCCGTTGAGGTCGAGCAGATCCACGGTCGCCCGACCGCCATCTACTACTAGCGGCAGATCAGATAGAAACAACCCCGGCCTAGCAGAGAAAAACCTGCAGGTACCGGGGTTGAATATTTTCATTCGCTCCCTTTGTGCGACACGAATGAGCCGAGCGTGATGTGAGGCTAGACGCGTGTCAGCTGCGAAACACCCTCGGGCGGAAGGCCAGCGACGTTAGCCAAAACATTCGCGAAGGCCTGGACATGACCTTCCAGGTCGACGCCCGTCGCAGTCCAGGATGCGCGCATCTCCAGCTGGAAGGCGCGCGGTGGGCCACCGATTTCGCCATAACGCACGGAGGCAGTGGAGGTGACGGTGCCACCGAGGTCGGAATACTCGGCGCTTGGGCCTCCAAGTTCCTCGGTGAGCCAGTCCCATGCGACCTCGGGCAGCAGCGGGTCAGAGGCGACGTCGGCGTCCATGTCGGCTTGGATATAGGCGACCATGCGCATCTTGGCCCCCTGCCACGGCTCCTCGCCGTGCGGGTCGTGGAGGAGAATGAGTCGGCCAAAGGCATCCCCGGCGGCCACTGTGCCATCTGGCTCCTCCTGCGAGGCGATGCGGTCGGCTAGATCCACCTGGCTGATCTCAAGTCCGATCGCGTGGCTCAGCGGCGCGAGGTTACGAGGGGGCCGAATCTCCGCGATGGTGATGCCCGACCGCAGGGGTGCCTCGGACATCGACTTCACGGCGTGCTCGAAATACTCCGGCGTCTGTTCCGGCTCCGACTCGGGGGTGCGTACGCCAAGCACGGTCGCTCCCGGGCGTTGGTGATTGTCTTTCGCGTTGTTCAGCTCATTCACAATGTCTAAACCTAGCCTTTAAGGTTTTTGGTGGGGCGCGCCACGCCGAGGGACGCCCAATAAGACAGCCATCACCACCTGCCGGTTATTTGCTAATAGCTGGCATAATGGGAGCCATGACTAATGAGTTGTTGACGCCTGATCTCGCTGCAGCCTCCGCTGCCCGACGCGCCGATGCGGACGCCCCGTATCTGGCAGCCGTGCGCGGCGACAAACCATCCCGCCGCCCCGTGTGGATGATGCGCCAAGCCGGTCGCTCCTTGCCGGAATACCGCAAGGTTCGTGACGGCATCCCAATGCTGGATTCCTGCTTCATGCCAGATCTGCTTGCCGAGATCACGGTGCAGCCGGTTATTCGCCACGATGCTGACGCCGCGATTCTGTTCAGCGACATCGTGGTCCCACTAAAGGCCGCTGGCATGGACGTCGAAATTGTCCCTGGGCGCGGTCCAGTCATGGGGGAGGCGGTGCGCACCAGCGAGCAGATCGCGAATATCCCGGACCTCGAGCCCGACCAGTTGGGCCCGATTGTGGAGGGCATTGGACAGATCCTCGAGCGCCTGCGCACGGACCAGGTTCTCATTGGCTTTGCTGGGGCTCCGTTCACGGTGGCTAGCTACCTAATTGAGGGTGGGCCGTCGAAGAATCATGAGGTCACCAAGGCGATGATGTACGCCGAGCCGCAGTTGTGGCATGCGCTCATGGAGAAGCTCAGCCCGATGATCGCCCACTTCCTCCAGGCCCAAATTGAGGCCGGGGTGGACGCGATTCAACTTTTCGACTCCTGGGCAGGCTTCCTCACTGCCCGCGACTACCGGGAATACGTGGCCCCGTATTCCCAGAAGATCCTCGACGCGGTGCGGCCGTACGGGATCCCAATGACTCACTTCGGTGTGGGCACTGGCGAGTTGCTGGTCGACCTGGCGAAGGCGGGGCCGGACGTAGTGGGCGTGGACTGGCGCGTTCCTATGAACGTTGCCGCGAAGAGGGTGCAGGAGGCGTTGCCGGACCAGACCCCGAAGGCATATCAGGGAAACCTCGACCCGGCCGTTCTTTTTGCAGGCCGTGACGTGATCCGCGAGCACGTCAAGCGGATCGCCGCGGAGGCCGACGAGGCCATCGAACTGGGCTACTCTCGCGGTCACATCTTCAACCTTGGTCACGGCGTGATGCCGCACACGGACGCCGACGCCATCACCGCAGCCTTCGAGGAGGTTCACAACTCATGACCACGGCGCGAAAGCCACGCATCGCCGTCATCGGC
>DYZK01000024.1 GCA_020741275.1 Corynebacterium urealyticum | reverse complement strand
GCCCCTGGTCCACGTACTTGGTGGCCACCGCGTAGGTGTCGATGATCTTCTCGTAGCCGATCTCGTAGGCGTCCTCGAAGTACTCCAGGTTCTCGTTATTCATGTGCGGCGCTGCGTAGTAGACGCGGCCGATCTTGCCCTCCTTGCGGATCTCGATCTTCGAGGCAATCGGGTGGATCGAGGAGGTGGAGTTGTTGATGTACGAGATCGAGCCGGTCGGCGGAACCGCCTGCAGGTTGCGGTTGTAAATGCCGTGCTTCGCCACGGAAGCCTTGAGCTCTGCCCAGCCCTCGGCGGTCGGCACCTCGATGCTGGATGCGGCAAAGATCTCCTTGACCTTCTCCGTCTTCGGAGCGAACTCGGCCGGATCGTAACGGTCGAAGAAAGCACCGGATGCGTACTCGGAGTTCTCGAAGTCGTGGAAGGCCGTGCCGCGCTCGATAGCGATCTTGTTGGAAGCCTTCAAGCACTCGTACATAACGGCGGCAAAGTAGGCGTTGGTGAAGTCCAGTGCTTCCTCGGAGCCGTAGTGGATGTGCTCGCGACCAAGGTAGCCGTGCAGGTTCATCTGGCCCAGTCCGATGGCGTGCGAGTGATCGTTGCCCTGGCGGATGGACGGCACGGAGTTGATGTCCGTCTGGTCCGAGACAGCGGTGAGAGCGCGGATCGCGGTCTCGATGGTCTTCGAGAAGTCCTCGGAGTCCATAGCCTTGCTGACATTCATGGAGCCCAGGTTGCACGAGATGTCGTCGCCGATGGTCTCGTAGGTGAGGTCCTCGTTGAAGGCGGACGGCGTGGAGACCTGCAGGATCTCGGAGCACAGGTTCGAGTGGGTGATGCGACCCGCAATCGGGTTGGAACGGTTCACGGTGTCCTCATACATGATGTACGGGTAGCCGGACTCGAACTGGATCTCCGCGAGGGTCTGGAAGAAGTCACGCGCGTTGATCTTCTTCTTGCGGATGCGCGGGTCCTCAACCATCTCGTCGTAGTGCTCGGTGACGGAGATGTCGGCGAAGGGCTTGCCGTAGACGCGCTCGACGTCGTACGGGGAGAACAAGTACATGTCCGCGTTCTTGCGGGCCAGTTCGAAGGTGACGTCCGGGATCACCACGCCGAGGGAGAGCGTCTTAATGCGGATCTTCTCGTCCGCGTTCTCGCGCTTGGTGTCCAGGAAATTCAGAATATCCGGGTGGTGGGCGTTGAGGTACACCGCGCCGGCACCCTGGCGGGCACCCAGCTGGTTGGCGTAGGAGAAGGCATCCTCCAGCAGCTTCATGACCGGGATGATGCCGGAAGACTGGTTCTCGATGTGCTTAATCGGCGCGCCCGCTTCACGGATGTTGCTCAGCAGCAGCGCCACGCCGCCGCCGCGCTTGGACAGCTGCAGGGCAGAGTTAATGGAGCGGCCGATGGACTCCATGTTGTCCTCAATGCGCAGGAGGAAGCAGCTCACCGGCTCACCACGCTGTGCCTTACCGATGTTGAGGAAGGTCGGGGTCGCCGGCTGGAAACGGCCGTCGATAATCTCGTCCACAAGGGACTTCGCCATCTCCTCGTCGCCATCCGCGAGGCCGAGGGCGACCATGCAGACGCGGTCCTCGAAGCGTTCGAGGTAGCGCTTACCGTCGAAGGTCTTCAGGGTGTAGGAGGTGTAGTACTTGTACGCCCCGAGGAAGGACTGGAAGCGGAACTTCTTGGCGTAAGCCTGCTTGAACAGCGCCTTGATGAAGGGGAAATCGTACTTGTCGAGGATTTCCTTGTCGTAGTACTTATTCTCAACCAGGTACTCGAGCTTCTCCGCCAGGTTGTGGAAGAAAACGGTGTTCTGGTTGACGTGCTGCAGGAAGAACTGGTTCGCGGCCTTGTGGTCCGCGTCGAACTGAATCTGCCCGTTTTCGTCGTACAGGTTCAGCATTGCGTTGAGCGCGTGGTAGTCCAGCTTCTCGGACTCCTTGACTGGCTCTGCGACAGTCTTGCCAAAGTTCTCGGCCATCATTGCCCTCTCTTGATGTTCTTCTTTTTGGGACGCCAGTAGCTGGCGATTGTGAGCTGTTTTTAGTTTTAATGTGGCGTTCGGGGCCGCTATTCCCAGGTGCCTTCGGCGATCATGGCCTGTTTGAATTCTGCAAGGCCCTCCCGGACCCGTTCCACGTCATGCTCCGTGCCCATCATTTCGAAGCGATAGAGGTAGGGCACTTGGCACTTGGCTGAGATGACGTCCCCGGCGAGGCAGAAATCTGGACCAAAATTGATATTGCCAGCAGCGATGACCCCGCGCAGATAATCCCGGTTTTGCTTCTCGTTGAGGAAGTGGATCACCTGTTTGGGGACGGGTCGGGAGTTCTCCCCCACCATACCCACCCCACCGCCGTAGGTGGGCACGATGAGCACGTGGGGCTCATCGACCACCAGCGGCTCCTCGTAGCGGTAGATCGGGATGCGTTTATTCGGCAGCCCGAGCTTTTGCACGAAGCGGTGCGTGTTGTTGGTCGTTGATGAGAAGTACGTGATGAGCATGTGAACTCTAAGACCCTTCTTTCTGAATGCCTTGAGCCGCATCCCCGTGATGCTCGGCCTCGATGTTGTCGAGGGCGGCTGCCGGCGTCCACGTCAGGAAACGTGGCACGACCAGGAGCATCACGATCGTCCCGATGATGACTAAGCCGCCGCCTGCTGCGGTGACGGTGCCGGCCGAGTAGTGGGAGCCTGCCCAGCCGTGGAGGCCGTCCGCGATGCGGGGACCGCCGGCGACGACCACGAAGAACACGCTCTGCACTCGACCGCGCACTTCGTCGGTCGCGGCTTCCTGCAGCATCGTGGAGCGCAGCACCGCGGAGAACATGTCCGCAGCGCCACCCGCTGCGAAGGCCAGCAGGGCCACCGCCGCCCACAAGCCCACTGTGCCATTCGCTGCAGACACGGCCAGCCCCATCACGAGGATCGCCACACCCCAGAGTGCAACGAAGCAGCTCACCCCCAGTCCGCGGCGTTCGATTTTCGTCACCACCCCGGAGAACAGTCCGCCGAGGACTGCGCCCACGGGCAGGGCCGCGAACAGCAGCGCGTACATGATGCCGCCACTGGCCCGCTCCCCGAAGTCTTCGGCGGACATCTGTGGGATCAGGGCCCGCGGTGAGCCGAAGACCATCGCGATGAGGTCGATGGCAAAGGTCATGAGGATGATCGGCTGGGTGAGCAGGAATCGGAAGCCGTCGATCACGGAGGCGATACCGGCCTTCGCGGGCTGTCCCTCACCAGTGGTCCGCGGTGGCAAGGTGGGCAGTCGGTGCACGGCGTAGAGCGTGGCGAAGAGCGCCACAAAATCCAGGAAGTACAGCCAGCTGAACCCCAGGATGGGGATCAACATGCCCCCCAGCACCGGGCCGATAATCGCTCCGGCTTGCTGGACTGTCATATTAAGGCTGGTCGCGGCGGCGATCTGTTGCCTGCCCACGAGGGTAGCAATGATCGCAACCCTGGTGGGCTGGTTGACGGCGAAGAAGCCCTGCTGCACCGCGAAGAGAGCAAGCAGGGGCCACACGGAGCCGCCTCCGACCGCTGCAAAGGCCCAGAATCCCGCCGCCGAGAGAATCATGCCGGTGGTGGTGATGTGGAGCAGGGTCCGGCGGTCCATGCTGTCTGCAAGGGAGCCACCGTAGAGTCCGAAGACGACCAGCGGGACGAAGCCGCAGAGGCTGGCAAGCCCTACGTAGGCGGAGCTGCCGGTCAGCGCGTAGATGTGCGCCGGAACAGCGATGATATTCAGCTGCGCACCAATAACGGTGACGATATTTGCCTGCCATAGGCGGCGAAATTCGGGAACCTTCAGGGGCGTGGTGTCTACGAGCAGTTGGCGCACGACGACCGCGACCTTTCTTGGTTTCCAGTATCTTTCCCGCGTGGGTGCA
>DYZK01000023.1 GCA_020741275.1 Corynebacterium urealyticum | reverse complement strand
GATCCGCTCACCGGTGATGGAGGCGGTGGCCAGGGCGGGCACCCGGAAGTCGCTGTGCAGCACCTCGCGACCGGGCATCCACTTCAGCCTATTGGCCAGTTGCAGGACGGAATCTCCCTCGGGCATTGCCTGCCTCCTTCCGGTCTCGGGGTACTAGCGCAGCTGAGCCTGCTCGGTTGTGTCGTTAGCCGCGGATGCTCAGGCCCTTCGGGGTGAGCCGCGCCCCCGCAGCGATCCAGCCCTGGGTGGGCAGATCCATCACGGATGCACCATTGATCCTGTCAATCGTGACCGGGGAGAGCCGCCCGGCGCGAATCGTACTGCTCAGCGCGACGATGATGGCGTCGATCGTCGGCTGGCTGATGGCTCCTGGCGGGACATTGTCGGCCATGCTTGGCGCGTCGAAGGCGGTGAGCGTCCTGCCACCCCGGGTCAAGTGCGCGACCAAGCGGCCACGATCCAACACCACGAAGGCTCCCGCGCCTCGTGTCAGCCGGGCGGGCTCGCCGTCAAGGCTGGGCCACGGCAGGGCCGCACCGTAAGGGTTGGCCACATCCCCGGCGGCCAGCAGCACCGGCCCGTCCCCTGCCCTGCTGGCGGGCGCGCCAGCCGTCTGAAGGTTCGAACCGTGGTCTTCCAGCTGTCGCAGCTGCCGGATCACCGCATGCGGCGCGAACTGGGCCCCACCGAGGCCTTCGATGACGTATCCACGCAGCACCGCGCCGGAATCCTCCCAGGCACTCAAGGTCCGATAGGCCTCTGCGAAACCACCGGCGTGATGTTCCGCCATCACGGCCCCGCGTGTGACCACGCCATAACGATCAATCCACGCCTCGCTGCGGGCCAGGGCACGCTCCGCATCGGTCACATCAATCTCCAACAGCGGGGCGAGTGCTGCCCAGCGTCCCGGCACCGACTGGTGCGCGTTCATCGCCTGGCGCCGCTGCCGGATGCGGTCCATCGACTCGTTGCCCGCCATCTGCGCAAAACTGCTGCGCCCCATCCGCAGCCGCCGCGCCGATCCCCTCCCGCGGTTGCGGCGGGGTGCCCGGTGGGCGGTGGCACCACTTTGCTTTCCAGACATCAACCTCGCCCGGAGCGCGGCGAAACCATCGGGAGCAATGAGACCACAGTCGAAGAGCTCCCACAGGGCGTCGTCGACCTCTTGATAGGCCGCGCCAGTAGCCCGGGTGAGCTCGGCGGCGAGGAAGGCCCCGCCACCCGACATGTGTTCCAGCAGCTGGGTTGCGACCATCGAGAGCTGTGGGGCCTCCGCCGGCTCGTCGATGAGCAGCGGGGCGATGTCTGCGGGCAGCAAGCTAACAAGAGCGTCATTAGTCCCCGCGGTCCCCACCCCGCGCAGCATGATCTCCCCGGTGGCCAGCAGGTCGTCGAGATCGCCCGGTTGATAGTCCGGAATCCGGCTGGGCAACACCAGGGTCTCCCAGGCGCTGGTGGGCAGTGCGACCCCGGCGAGCTGTTCGATGACTTCGCCGAGCTCTTCCCGCTCGGAGCTGCCCACCCCATGCCAGTCCACGAGAAATTCCGCATAGGTCTGCGGGTTGACTGGCTCCACGGCCCCGCGGGCGGCGGCGAGCGTGGCCGAGCGCAGGCGGCGCAGCATGCCGGTGTCGATGTACTCCGTGACCTGCTCGGCTGCACTCTCACCGCCAGCTGCGGTGAAGTGGCCCGATTCCAGGCGGCGCTGGCCGACCCAACGTTTCAGCAAAGATTCGGCGGTGGCTGCACCCAGTCCGAACTCTGCAGCCACGCGGGCAGGGGTGACCGGACCCTGGTGTCGCATGAAGCGCAGCACCAGCTGGTCGATGGCGTCATCCACCTGCGCAGGATCGGCGGGAACACCAGGTGGAACGGGTACGCCGAGCCCGTCGCGGAGCACCGGCATGTCCTCAACTACCGCCCAGCGGCTGGCCCCGCCGAAGGTCACCTCGGCGAGCCGCTGCGGGACAAACTCTGCCAGTTCCGCCAGCATGGCTTCCCGGTTCTCCGGCACCAGGCGCTGACTGACCTGCTCCCGGGTCAGGGGGCCAAGGGCCCGAATCATGTCGATGGCCTGCTCGGCGGTGCCGGCCTGGCGACCATCGGCCAGCCATTGGGCTGCCGACACCACCCGCGTGATCACCGCCGGGTCCAATTGGAGACCTTCGCCGCTCTTGCCCAACAGCTTGGCCAACAGCGCGGGGTCGACCGCCAGCGCGGCGGCCCGCTCCGCGGAATCACCTTCGTACATGAACGCGCTGGTGTAGGTGAACAGCAAGGATTCGGCAAAAGCGCTCGGCCCCTCGGTTGTGACCTCCGCCACCCGCACGCCAGAGCTGGCGCCCCGCACACCAAGCTTCTTCAACAGTTGCACGAGGGCATCCAGCTGGTAGACGTCATGGAGGCATTCGCGCATGCTCTCCACCATGATCGGGAACTCGGGGTGCTCCCGGGCCACGTCCAACAGCTGGGAGGCCCGCTGGCGCTGCTGCCACAGTGGCTGCCGCTTACCGGGGTTGCGCCGTGGCAACAGCAAGGCCCGAGCCGCGCACTCCCGGAAGCGCCCCGCGAAGAGCGCGGAGCTACCCACGTTATCCATCACATCGGCCAGCACGACTTCCGAGAGCTCGCCCGGCTGCCCGTCGCCCCGGCCGACGATGTTCTTCCGATCTCCCGCACTGTCACCAACGGCTCCCTGTTGAACAGCGCCCTCCCCGGCTCCAGGCCTGGCCTCCCGGAAGAACTGCCCCAGCAGCAGATCCGCCCCCGGCGGCTCCTCGGAATACGGAAGACGCAACACCAGCCCATCGTCACCGGCCACGGCCATCGCGTCGATCCCGGTCTCCCGCTGCAGCACCGCGCCCAGCGCCATCGCCCACGGGGCATTGACCCCACGGCCATAGGGCGAGTGGACGATCACCCGCCAGTCCCCGATCTCGTCCCGGAAACGCTCCACCAGCAGGGTGCGCTCGTCCGGCAGGATCCCCGTTGCCTCCTTCTGGTCCCGGTAGTAGCCGTCCAGGTTCTCCCGGGTGTTATCGCAGATAAACGGGGCGGCATGCAGATCGCCCACGGTGCCACTGCCCCACTGCCGGCGATGCTCACCGATCGCGTTGCCCAGTTCCACCGGCCGGCCGGCGGCGTCCCCGACCCAAAACGGCAACCGCCCCGTATGTCCCGCCGCGGGCACGACAATGACCTGGTCGCGGTTGATCTCCGTGATCCGCCAGCTGGAGGCCCCTAGCGTGAACACGTCCCCCACCCGGGACTCGTACACCATTTCCTCGTCGAGCTCCCCGACGCGCCGGGCACCCTCCTCACCGGCGGCGAGGAAGACTCCGAACATGCCGCGGTCCGGGATGGTTCCGCCGCTCGTGGCCGCCAGCCGCTGGGCACCGGGGCGGGCTTGCAGCGTTCCCGCCGCCGGGTCGTACACCACCCGAGGTTTCAGGTCCGCGAAGTCGGTGCTGGGATAGTGCCCGCTGATCAGCTCGATCACGCCATCGAAGGCGTCCCGTGGAAGCGCTGCATAGGAGTACGCCCGGCGCAGCGCACGCCACCAGCGCTCCACGTCCAGCGTCCCGTGTGGTGCTTGTCCCTCCTCATTTTCCGACGTCAACGCCCCGGCCTCCGCGTCCGCCGGCGGATTCGTGAACCCCAGCTGGGCCTGCACCGCAGCGGCAATCGTCTGCTGTGCGAGCACGTCCAGGGCGTTCGTGATGATCTGCAGCGGTTCCAGCTCGCCCGCGTACAGCCGCTGGGTGATGACGGTGGCCGCCTCGGCATCCTGCTTGTGCAGCGGGTAGATCGTGGCGTGCGAGGTCGCGCCCACGGTGTGCCCGGCGCGGCCACAGCGCTGCACCGCGGAGGCCACCGAGGGTGGGGCACCAACCTGCACCACGTGGTCCACCAGACCCATGTCGATGCCGAGCTCCAAAGAGCTGGTGGCAACCACGCAGCGCAGGGTCCCGGACTTCAGCGCTGCCTCGATATCTGCGCGCTCCTCCTTGGACACCGAGCCGTGGTGGGCACGAGCGATGACGGCTGGCACGCCGGTGACCGTGGTGGATTGCGCCATGAGCTGCGCGGGGTCGCGACGGGTGGGAGCGGCGATGGACTCCGGGTCGTGTTCCTCGGCCCACAGCTCGTTGAGCGCCCCGGTGAGCCGCTCAGCCGCGCGCCGGGAGTTCACGAAGACCAGTGTTGCCCGGTTCGCCATGACCTGCTGGTAGATGGCGTGCTGAACGTGGGGCCAGACAGATTTTTGTTGCGGGAGGGCGGATTCCTTATCCACTCCGCTGGCCACCCGCGCCCCGGATCCCAGGCCGGAGGCACCACCCAGCCCCTCACCGATGAGGCTGGGGCCGACGAGCGCCTCGTCAATCAGCGCTTCATCGCCAGCTCCATCGTCTTCCGCAGGTCCGCTGCCACCTTCTACGACGCCGGCTGTGCCCTGCTTCCCGTCGACGCCCTCCTGCTCCTCGCTGGCCGGGTCCTCGTAGCGCGCGGCGTCGAGGTCTTCGGCAGCCGGTGGATCCTGGAAGTCCGGCACCACGCTGCGGACCTGGACGTCCCAATCCTTCCTGATCGCCGGGTTGACCACCGTGACGGGGCGGTCGCCTCCGAGGAAGCTGGCCACCGCATCCACAGGGTTCACCGTCGCCGATAGCCCAATGCGCTGCACCGCCCGGCCGGTGATCATCTCCAACCGCTCAAGGGAGAGGGCCAGGTGGGCGCCACGCTTGGTTCCGGCCACCGCGTGGATCTCGTCAACAATGACGGTGTCCACCCCACGCAGTGTCCCCGCCGCCTTCGAGGTCAGCATGAGGTACAGGGACTCCGGGGTGGTGATGAGGATCTCTGGCGGGTTACGCAGCAACTTTGCTCGCTCCGACTGCGGGGTGTCCCCGCTGCGCACGCCCACCCGAACCGGGGCGACGTCCTCCCCCATCGCCGCGGCGGTGCGCGAGATACCCGCCAGCGGGGCGGCGAGGTTGCGGTCAACGTCCACTCCCAGCGCCTTGAGCGGCGAGATGTAGAGCACGCGGGTGGGCGTCTGCGGGTCGACCTCATTCGCAGAGGGATGGGAGAGGACACCCGTGCGCGTCAGCTCGGAGAGCGACCACAGGAACGCCGCCAGCGTCTTACCGGAACCAGTGGGGGCGACGACCAACGTGTTCTCCCCTGCACTAATGGCCCGCCACGCCTGGGATTGGACAACCGTCGGCTCGTGGAACACGTCCCGGAACCATGCGGCTACTGGGGAATGAAATTGATCCAAGTCGGCGGAGGGCATGAGTACATACAACCAGAAGCGCTAAGGTGTAGACCATGACACAAGGACTAGGCCCAGGCGACGCGCTCGACGATGCCACTCTCTGCGCCCGTTTGGCCCGCAGCACCGGGGGCATCCTCACCAGCATTCGCACTGCTGGTGCACCGGATCCCCTCCTGGTGGACTCCGACGGGCTCGGGAAGTCAGGAGATAAGATCGCCCAGGCCTGGATCGCGCGTGTGCTGAGCCTGCACCGCCCCGATGACGCCATCCTGTCCGAGGAGGCGGAGGACGACCCTTCCCGCCTGAACAAGTCCCGGGTGTGGGTGATCGATCCGCTGGACGGCACCCGCGAATACGCCAGCGCCCGCAATGACTGGGCCGTGCACATCGCACTTGCGGTCGACGGCGAGGTTGTCGAGTCCGCGGTCGGCATGCCGGAAATGCACACCGTCTACAATGCGGCCGACTACCGGGAAGGCCGAGTGAAGGCAGACTTCGGTGAACTGAATAACCGTCTCGTCATCAGCCAAAATTCCACCCCACAGATCGCGGTAGACGTGGCCGAGGATCTGGGCATGGAGATCACCCGCCTGGGATCCTGCGGCGCGAAGGCCATGAGCGTGGTGCGTGGAGAAAACGATGCGTACGTCCACGCCGGAGGCCAGTACGAGTGGGACAACGCCGCCCCAATCGGCGTCGCCCTGGCAGCAGGACTGCACTGCAGCCGCCTGGATGGCACACCTGCGACCTATAACGAGCCGGACCCGTACCTCCCGGATCTGGTGATCTGCCGCAAGGAGATCGCCAAGGACCTGTTGGCGAGCATCCAGAAGTTCCTCTAGCACCTGCCGGGCGGGTGGCTGACCGAGCTGCGGCCCTCGTGCCTAGACTATGAGGCATGTCAGAGGCTCACACTTCCCCCACCATCGCCACGCCCTACGAGGATCTGCTCGCCAGGATCCTCGCGGAGGGTACCAAGAAGGACGACCGCACCGGCACCGGCACGACGTCCCTGTTCGGTCAGCAGATCCGCTTTAATCTGGCGGAGTCCTTCCCACTGATTACGACGAAGTCCGTGCACGTGAAGTCCGTGGTCGGCGAACTGTTGTGGTTCCTCTCCGGGGATTCCAACGTCCGGTGGCTGCAGGATAACGGCATCCGCATCTGGAACGAGTGGGCCGATGAGGACGGCGACCTGGGCCCGGTCTACGGCGTGCAGTGGCGCAGCTGGCCCACCCCGGATGGCCGCCACATCGACCAGATCTCCCAGGCGCTGGATCTCCTGAAACAGAACCCGGATTCCCGCCGGAACATCGTCAGCGCATGGAACGTCTCGGAGCTGGAGAACATGGCCCTTCCGCCCTGCCACCTGCTGTTCCAGCTGTACGTGGCCGATGGGAAGCTCTCCTGCCAGCTCTATCAGCGCAGCGCGGATATGTTCCTGGGCGTGCCATTCAACATCGCCAGTTACTCGCTGCTGACCCACATGTTCGCTCAGCAGGCGGGCCTGGAGGTCGGCGAGTTCATCTGGACCGGCGGGGACTGCCACATCTACAACAACCACCGCGAGCAGGTGGAGCTGCAGCTTTCGCGCGAGCCGCGCCCCTATCCGCAGCTGGAGCTGACTAAGGCCAAGGACATGTTCAGCTACGGCTTCGAGGACGTGAACTTCGTAGGATATGACCCGCACCCGGTGATTAAGGCAAAGGTGGCTGTGTAATGGGGGCTTCGGAGTTTGGCGTCCAGAAAGAACAGCGCCCCAGCGGCTACCACGAGGGCGACTACCCCACCTTGACCCGCGCGGACGTCCCTCAAGGGGTAGAGATCGCGATGATCTGGGCGGAAACGACCGCCGGCATCATCGGCGATGGGGCGGAGATGCCCTGGTACCTGCCGGAGGACCTAAAGCACTTCAAGAACTCCACGCTGGGCTATCCGGTCGTGATGGGCCGGACTAGCTGGGAGGCGCTGGGCAAGTACCGCCCGCTGCCCGGCCGCGAGAACTTCGTCATCACCCGTAGGGCCGACTATTCGGCTCCCGGTGGCCACGTGGTCGCTTCCATTAAGGACGGCATCGCAGCGGCCGCGGCATTTGCCCGCGGAGAAGGGTCGGGCGGCGAGGTCCCGGAGATGGCATCAGAGGCGCTGCAGGACGACGGCCGGGTGACCGTATGGATCCTGGGTGGTGGCCAGGTATACGCACAGTGCATGCCGATCGCGGACCGGGTGGTAATCACGGAGATCGACATGGTGGCCCCGGAGCGCTTCCAGGTCTATGCCCCGGCGATGGATGAGTCGGAGTTTACGGTCGAGCGTTCCGAGTGGTTCGCCTCGGAGAAGGGTCACCCGGTCGACGAGGAGCCGAACGGGCTGCGCTACCGATTCGAGACGTGGCGCCGGAAGGCGTAGGTCTTACACGGGGGACGCAACGGGGGTAGAAATCAACCCGGCCACATGGCCGGGTTTTTTCTGTGTGAACCGCGTTTTTGCAGGTCGAGCGGAAATTTTCATAAACACTATCTATAAAGTTGAAAGTTTCTTATCGGAAACTTTGGAAAAAGCTCTAGGTGACGGTAGATTCTTTCGCAATCGCAAAAGAATTGTGATGGCAATCACAGAAGCTTCGGTCATGCGGCCGCGGCGAAAGTGAAGATCTGCACAGTCCCAAGGAAGGGAGAAAGAGTTGACCCAGCCGGCCACCCCCGCGCAACGGCACGTCCCCACGCCCGATGAGTTCGTCGCCGCGCAACAATCACCCGAGTTCCAGGAGCTTCGCTCAAAAATGCGCGGGTTCACCTTCCCCATGACCGTGTTTTTCATCGTCTGGTTCGTCCTCTACGTCAGCCTGGCGATGTTTGCACCGGACTTCATGGGGATCAAAATCTGGGGAAACATCAACCTCGGCGTGCTCCTCGGCTTCGGCCAGTTCATCACGACCTTCCTGATCACGTACCTCTACGTGAAGTACGCAGACCGCGAAATTGAGCCCCGCGCCCAGTATGTTCGCGAGTCCCTCGAAGGCTCCCCCACAACCCCAACCAGCCAGGCTTCCCAGGGCTAGCGGCACCGCGCCCCGCTCACCCCACGGATTAGAAAAGGAAAGGTCTCACTATGGATCTCATTCTTGCTGCGTCGCAGGAGACAAACCCGATCCTGAACATCAGCGTGTTCGTCGCCTTCATCGTGGTGACGATGTACATCGTGACGAAGGCTGCCGCCAAGCCACAGAAGTCCGCGACCGACTTCTACACGGGTGGTGCTTCCTTCACCGGTACCCAGAATGGCCTGGCGATCGCCGGCGACTACCTCTCGGCGGCGTCCTTCCTGGGCATCGTCGGCGCGATTGCGCTCACGGGCTACGACGGCTTCCTGTACTCCATCGGCTTCTTCGTGGCGTGGCTCATCGCCCTGCTACTGGTCGCCGAGCCGCTGCGTAACACCGGTAAGTTCACCATGGCGGACGTACTTTCCTTCCGTCTGAAGCAGCGCCCGGTACGCGTGGCCGCGGCTTTCGCGACCCTGTTCACCTCGCTGTTCTACCTGATCGCTCAGATGGCCGGTGCTGGCTCCCTGGTTTCCGTGCTGCTGGATCTGCACTCCAAGACCGCCCAGGCAGTCGTCGTCGTCATCGTCGGCCTGGTGATGATGGCCTACGTCCTCATCGGTGGCATGAAGGGCACCACCTACGTGCAGATGATCAAGGCGGTCCTGCTGATCGCCGGTGTTGCTTTCATGTTCCTGATCATCGCCGTGATGTGGAAGGGCAACCTCTCCCAGCTCTTCGCTGACGCTGTGAACTCCCACGGCGACCCGGCGATCCTGCAGCCTGGCCAGAAGTATGGCGCTACGACCGCAACGAAGTTTGACTTTATTTCCCTGGGCGTGGCCCTGGCGCTTGGTGCTGCTGGCCTGCCGCACGTCCTGATGCGCTTCTACACGGTTCCGACCGCGAAGGAAGCACGTAAGTCCGTGACCTGGGCGATCGTCCTGATCGGCGCCTTCTACCTGCTGACCCTGTTCCTGGGCTTCGCAGCCGCCGCGCTGATCTCCCCGGAGGACATCAAGAACGCACCGGGTGGCGCGAACGCCGCTGCACCACTCCTGGCAATGGAGCTGGCCGGCCCGATCTTCATGGCCCTGATTTCCGCGGTCGCCTTCGCGACGGTGCTGGCCGTGGTCGCGGGCCTGGCGATTACCGCCTCTGCCTCCGTGGCGCACGACTTCTACAACGGTGTGCTGCGTAACGGTCAGGCCTCCGAGGAGGAGCAGGTTCGCGTCTCCCGCATCACGGTGGTAGTAATCTCGCTGGTTTCAATCACGCTGGGCATCCTGGCGATGGATCAGAACGTGGCCTTCCTGGTCTCCCTGGCATTCTGCATCGCCGCATCCGCTAACCTGCCGACGATCCTGTACTCCCTGTACTGGAAGAAGTTCAACACCACTGGTGCCGTCGCCTCCCTGTGGGTCGGCCTGGGTGTGGCCCTGGTCCTGATCTTCTTCTCCCCGGCCGTCTCCGGCGCGGAGACCGCGATGTTCCCGAACGTGGACTTCTCTTGGTTCCCGCTGACCAACCCGGGTTTGGTTTCCATCCCAGCTGGCTTCATCGCCGGTATCGTGGGCACCTACCTTGGCAAGGGTGACGAGGATCCGAAGCTGCAGTCCGAGATGGAGGTTCGCTCCCTCACCGGTGTTGGCGTGGAGGCTCCGGTCGACCACTAAGCCACTCCCCTGGGCTCCTCGCCTTGGATAAGCTCAGCCACCTGGTCAACGGTGGCTGGGCAACACCCCCGCCGCATCTGGCTAGTTCCAGAAGCCGCGGGGGTACCTTGTATCATGAGTGGTCGTGCCCGCAGGGTGCGGTCGCACAGCCCCAGTAGCTCAGTGGATAGAGCACGGCTCTCCTAAAGCCGGTGTCGGAGGTTCGATTCCTCTCTGGGGCGCTTTTTTATTTTTACGCCCAACTTGGTCATCCCTAGTCCCACCAGCCCACCATCTTCAATTGTGTTAGCCTTACCTAAGAATAAGGCGTGGGTGCGGGCGTTCCAGACCGCAGCGCCCCAGTGTTTGAAGGACAGTGATGATCATGGCTGCCCAGCCGCAAAGTTCAGCGCCGAAGCGCAAACCCCGTAAGGCCAACGAAGCAACCGTGACTGGCCGTCGCCAGCTCTCGCCAGATCTAGTTCGTTTGAGCTTGAACTCTCCTGCATTTGTGGGCAAGCAGCT
>DYZK01000022.1 GCA_020741275.1 Corynebacterium urealyticum | reverse complement strand
TCCACCGACTACGTCAACACCATCCCCACCTCGATGGAGCCGGACTTCCCAGGTGACGAGGCGATGGAGAAGCGCTACCGCCGTTGGATCCGCTGGAATGCCGCGGTGATGGTGCACCGCGCCCAGCGGCCCGAGATCGGCGTCGGTGGTCACATCTCCACCTACGCCTCGGCCGCCGCACTCTACGAAGTCGGCTTCAACCACTTCTTCCGCGGCAAGGACCACCCCGGCGGTGGCGACCACATCTTCTTCCAGGGCCACGCCTCCCCCGGCATGTACGCCCGCGCCTACCTCGAAGGCCGCCTCAGCGAGGAGCAGCTGGACGCCTTCCGCCAGGAGGCCTCCAAGCCAGAGGTCGGGCTGCCTTCCTACCCGCACCCGCACGGCATGCCCGAGTTCTGGGAATTCCCCACCGTCTCCATGGGGCTGGGGCCGATCAACGCGATCTACCAGGCACGCTTCAACCGCTACCTGCACGACCGCGGGCTGAAGGACACCTCCGAACAACACGTCTGGGCCTTCCTCGGCGACGGCGAAATGGATGAGCCGGAATCCCGCGGCGCGATCCAGATGGCCGCGCTGCACAACCTGGACAACCTCACCTTCGTCGTGAACTGCAACCTGCAGCGCCTCGACGGGCCAGTCCGCGGCAACACGAAGATCATCCAGGAGCTGGAGAGCTTCTTCCGCGGTGCCGGCTGGAACGTCATCAAGATCATCTGGGGCCGCGAGTGGGACGAGCTGCTCGAAAAGGACAAGGACGGCGCGCTCGTGGACGTCATGAACAACACCACGGACGGCGACTACCAGACCTTCAAGGCCAACGACGGCGCCTACGTCCGCGAGCACTTCTTCAACCGCGACCCCCGCACCAAGAAGCTCGTCGAGGACATGAGCGACGAGGAGATCTGGGCGCTGCCCCGCGGCGGCCACGACTACCGCAAGATCTACGCCGCCTACGCCCGCGCGATGGAGACGAAGGACCAGCCGACCGTCATCCTCGCGCACACGATTAAGGGCTACGGCCTGGGCCATAACTTCGAGGGTCGCAACGCCACCCACCAGATGAAGAGCCTCAGCCTCGAGGACCTGAAGCAGTTCCGCACCAAGCAGGACATCCCCATCAGCGACGAGACGCTGGAGAAGGACCCCGAGCTGCCGCCGTACTACCACCCCGGCCCGGACGCCCCGGAGATCGAGTACATGCTGAACCGCCGCAAGGAGCTCGGCGGCTTCCTGCCGGAGCGCCGCCAGCGCTTCGAGCCGCTCGCCGTGCCCGAGGTGGAGACCATGCGCAGCGCGCTGAAGGGCTCCGGCAAGCAGAAGGTCGCCACCACCATGGCGCTGGTGCGCATCGTGCGCGACTTCATGCGCGACGAGACCATGGCCGAGCGCCTGGTGCCGATCATCCCGGACGAGGCGCGTACCTTCGGACTGGATTCCTGGTTCCCGACGCTGAAGATCTACAACACTCACGGGCAGAACTACACCCCGGTGGACCACGACCTCATGCTGAGCTACCGGGAGGCCAAGGACGGCCAGATCCTCCACGAGGGCATCACCGAGGCCGGCTCCGTGGGCAGCTTCATCGCCGCCGGCAGCAGCTACGCCACCCACGGCAAGGCCATGATCCCGCTGTACATCTTCTACTCGATGTTCGGCTTTCAGCGCACCGGCGATTCCATCTGGGCGGCCGCCGACCAGATGAGCCGTGGTTTCCTGATCGGCGCGACCGCCGGGCGCACCACCCTGACCGGCGAGGGGCTGCAGCACATGGACGGCCACTCCCCTGTCCTGGCGACCACCAACCCGGCCGTCGTGACCTACGACCCGGCGTTCGCCTACGAGATCGCCCACATCCTGCGCGACGGCGTGCAGCGCATGTACGGCGAAGGCTCCGGCCCGGACGGCGACGGCCAGGGCGAGGACGTCATCTACTACCTCACCGTCTACAACGAGCCGATGCACCAGCCTGCCCAGCCAGAGAACCTTGACGTCGAGGGGCTGCTCAAGGGCATCTACCTGTGGAGCCCGGCGGACAATCTGGTCGGCATCGACGAGGGCATCACCGGGGACGCGGGCGAGGCCGAGGAACTGGAGCACACCGCGAACATCCTCGCCTCCGGCGTGGGCATGGACCAGGCCATCCGCGCCAAGCAGATGCTCGCCGACTACGGGGTCAACACCAATATCTTCTCCGTAACCAGCTGGAACGAGCTGGCCCGCGACGGCCAGGAGGCCGGGCTGGAGGAGCTGCGAAACCCGGGCGAGGAGCCGCGCACGCCGTACATCCAGCAGGTGCTGGAGGGCTACGAAGGCCCGTTCATCGCGGTCAGCGACTTCGCCACCGCGCTACACGAGCAGGTCCGCCGCTGGGTGCCGGGTGATTTCATCAACCTGGGCGCCGACGGCTTCGGCTTCTCCGATACCCGCGCCGCCGCCCGCCGCTACTTCAACATCGACGCCGAGTCCATCGTGGTTGCTGCTTTGCTCAGCCTGGCCCGTGAGGGAAAGATTGATCGACAGATTGCCATCAAGGCCGCCGAGGATCTGAACGTCGGCGACCCGACGAAGGCTTAAAGTTTAGGACGTTCAGGAAGGTAAGTAATGCCCGAGAATTCTTCTGCCACCCCGCAATCCGGTCTCTCCGCGGACGCCAAGGCCAAGCTCGCCGCGGCCCTCGGCGGCTCGGTCGGCGCGGCGGGCGAGGAACCCGCTGCGAAGGCTTCGGGGTCCGCTGCGAAGGCTAAGGCCGCGGAGGCCGCAGCCGAGGAGGAGGCCGGGGTGGCTGCCGGGCTGGCCCGCATCATCGAGGCCGCCTCTGGTCTGCCTCTGGAGGACATCACCCCAGATGCCAGGATCGAGGAGGACCTGGCGATCGATTCGCTGTCGCGGATCGACATCATCACCCAGGCCGAGGACAAGTTCGGGGTGCGCATCGACGAGGTTGACCTGCAGGCCAGCATGACCGTGGCGGAATTCACGGAGCTCATCGAGGCCCGGCAGGCGGGCAACTAGTCGGCGGCTAGGAAAGCGCCGAGAAAGGAACACTGCGAGGAAGCATGACTGATTCCGCAACCACGGACGTCCTGAATCAAGTCGCGGACTGGCCGGTGAAGAACGTGGCGGCCGCGGCCATCACGTTCGGCGGTGGGGACGGCGCGGGAGGCGACGCTGACGTCGTCACCCACGGCGACATGGAGCATGTCTTCCAGCTGGCCAGCGTCTCGAAGCTCGTCACCGCCTACGCCGCCCTGATGGCCGTCGAGGAGGGTGCCTTCGAGTTGGATGACAAGGTCCCCGCAGACCTCGTGCCCTCCTTCGAGGAACCGGCGACCGTCCGCGAGCTGCTGTCTCATGCCTCCGGCATCGAGTTCCGGAAGCACCGGCAGATGCGCCCGGCGCAGACCCGGCGGATCTACTCCTCGGCGGGCTACGAGGTACTGGCCAGCTTCATCGAGCAGGCCACCGAGATGTCCTTCGCGGAATACGTGCACCTCGGGATCTGCGAGCCGCTGGGCATCGAGATCACCGTCGAGGGGTCCGCTGGCCACGGCTTCAGCGCTTCTGCGTCGGCGATCGCCACCCTGGCCGAGGAGTTCCTGCGCCCGAAGCTGCTCGCGGAGCAGACCGTGGCTGAGGCCCTGACGGTGCAGTTCCCCGACCTCGTGGGTGTTGTGCCTGGCTACGGCCGCCAGACCCCCTGCCCGTGGGGCCTGGGTTTTGAGATTCACGGGGAGAAAACCCCCCACTGGATGGGCGAGAACATGCCCGCCACGGTGGCCGGGCACTTCGGGCAGTCCGGCACCTTCCTGTGGTTCGCCCCGGAGCAGGGGCTGGCCGCGGTGGTGCTCACCGACGAGCCTTTCGGCGAGTGGTCCAAGGACCGCTGGCCGGAGTTCAATGCCCAGCTGTGGGAGGCGATGGCCGACTAGGCCTGCCCGGGCACCAGCGGCTGGGCCTTGCTAGGCTCCGCCTCCCGGGGCGCATGAGCCTCCGCGATGAGGCCCTGGCGCTTAAACCCCGGCCTTAAGCTTCTGGACGATGGTGTTGAGAACCTGCTGGCCAGTCTCGTAGGAGCCGTCCGCGGCGCGCACGGCGATCGCGATCGGCACCACCGCGTCCGCTGCGCTGGAGCCACCGTCCCCGGCTCCCCCGCCGGACAGGGCGTGTACCGGCGCCACGCCGAATTGGCGGACCAGGTAGCCGCCGGACTCGTCCGGCCCCCAACCGCCCTTGAACGCGGACCCCGCCAGCTGGCCGATGCCATAGGCGTGCCCCGGCATGATCTGGCCCATCAGGCGGTAGACCGCGCCTGCCGCAGGGTCATGCCCCGCTGCCTCCGCCAGGCCCGCGGCGAAGTCGGCCTGTTGCGCCAACGTCCATCGGGTCTGCCCATAGGCACTGAAGCCCGGGCGGGTGACGGTTGGCTGCACGGATACGTCCTGCCCGCTGTACTCGCGGATCACCGACGCGACCTGATCGGCTGCGGCAGCCCCACCGCCGAGCGAAGCCCACAGCTGCTCCGCCGCCGCGTTATCCGAGGACTGAATGGCCCGGGCAGCGGCGGAACTATCCCCTCCCGCAGAGCGCAGCGCGGCGATAGCCAGCGGTACCTTGATCGTCGACCATGCTGGCTCGGCACCACCCTGCAGCGCGCCGGCCCGCACGGCCCTGGCACCGCTGCCAAGCGCCACGCCAACCTGAGCACCAAACTGGGCCGAGACCTCCTGAACGATCGCCTCAAGCTTCGCCTGGTCGATGGGTGCGCCCTCCGCGGTCTCCTCCCCTGTCGGTCGCGGTCCGCTCCGCTCCCCATCCCGATCCGAGTCTGCCCCGCGCGTGGGCTTGGGCCCCACGGACTCGCGGGGGCCGGTCTGCGCCACGGTCGGCTCCTCCTCGTCCCGGTGGTCGGTGGGAATGGTGCAGGACGCCAACCCCAGGCCGGTGGCCAGGACAGTTCCCGCGACCACGGCGCGCCGGTTAAGCGATGTAGACATTGGCGTCGTTCCCGCCGGTGCAGTGCACGTACTGGCCGTTATCGCGGCAGGTCATGGTGTAGCTGGTGCCCGTGACATCGCTGTAGGCCTCCACCACGTGATTGAAATCATCCTCGTCGCCGTTCAAGTAGGCGTCCACGTAGGCATCGCGCACCGCGAGGGCGAAGCTATCGCTGGTCGGGCCGGACTTCCAGACGCTGTTCAGGTCGCCGCCCGGGTTCGAGCCCCGCGCCGAGGAGTTCACCGGAGTCGCATACCCTGGCAGGTTCGGGTTCTTCGGACGGGAACCGGCCTCGTCGTCGGTGTCCTCGTCATCGTCCTCGCGGTTGGCGTCCTCGTCGCGATCGTCCCTCCCGGCGTCGGCGTTTTCCTCCTCGGAGCCAGGGGCATCCGTGCCCTCGGCCGAACTCACGGTGGTCTGCTCGGAGCTCTTTCCCCCGCCAGGCTTGCCGGTGAACCAGAATGCGGCGAAGCCCGCGGCGGCCAGCAGCGCCAGAACCACCAGCACGATGATCAGAATGTTCCGCCCGCTGGACTTCTCCTCCGGCTGCTCCGGGTAACCCTGCGGGGCATAGCCCTGACCTTGCCACTGGCCACCCGGGCCCGCATAGCCCTGCTCCGGGTAGCCCTGATTGCCGTAGTTCGGCCCACCATAACCCTGATTGTTATAGCCCTGGCCACCGTAATCCTGGCCCTGCCACTGGCCACTCTGTGCCGGGACGCCATAAGGATTCTGTTGCCCCCACTGCTGGGCTGCGCCTGCGCCATAACCCGCGCCAGCCTGCCCCCACTGGCCGGAGCTCTCCTGTGCCGACGGGCCAGCTCCCGGTTGGGCCCACGGATTGGCGCCCCGTTTTCCGGCACCATTGCCGGTTGGGGTGTCGCCGGCGCGACGGTACTCCGGCGGCTGCGGACCCGAGGCGCCCCCGCTCTCGGCGCCGGCGTCATCAGGGTGGTGATCGTGTGGCTTCGTCATGCCCCTAAAGTTAGCGCACGCCGCAGACAACACCATGCACCCGAGCCCCTCAACAAACGCGTCGCACCCCTGACCGTTAGACTGGCTTTCACAACAGCTCACCGCGGGTCCGCGGTCCCCCGTGTGATCGGCACCGTGTCACTGGCACTGTGACCAGCACCCCAACCGGCAGGCCCAAAGAAGGAGGCGACCGTGACCCACCCAGCGCATGCCCGACCTCGGTCCCGCCAGCTACTTTTCCTGGCGTGCACCCTCCCCCTGCTCGCCACCGCGACCGCGTGCGGCTCAGGATCAGAAGAACCCACCGGCAAGAGTCCCGAGACCACATCGAGCGCTCCGCCCACGACGAGCAGCAGCGCGTCCCCCACCACCTCGACGAGCCACGCCACCCCCAAGCCCACCCTGGCCCGCGATACCGACCAGGCGGACGAGGGCACGCCGGAGCCGGCGACGTCGCCCCACAACGTTGCGCCACAACCCGACCGCAGCAACGGAGCGGCCACCACCCCGGGCACGCCGGCGGCGAGCGCGCCGGACTACAACTGCCGCAACCGCAGCGCCCCGCCGCTGAACAACACCACCATCCCGATGGCAGGCGGCGGCAGCTTCCACTACACGCTGAAGGCCAACCGCTATAACCCCTGCAAGACGCTGTCCTGGATCCACATCGCCGGCGAGCACGACGGCCCCAAGGAGGCAGTGCTGCTCTATCACAACGGCAACCCGGTGAACTCGCCGCAACCGCGACTCATCACCGCCGTCACTGGGATTCAGCGCCTCGGGGAGGACGCCGTCCAGGTCACCTACCGCACCGCGCAGGGTGCGACTGGCTCCGTCACGACCCGGGCGACCAGCAACGGCGTCCAAGAGGAATCCACCCTCCCACCGAATGTGGACAGCAGTGCGCCTCGCCTGGCCGGGGCACATAGCTAGCTGCAATAGCCCGCGCCCCCACCCAGCTGTGGCACGGTTTAAGGATCCGGAACAGCCTCATAACCGGCGTTTTAGGGTAGTCTGTACGCCCTTTCACTACACTGAATGCATTTATGCCGACATCACTTAATACGTCGGCGAGCAAATGCGAGGAAGGATCCCACAGTGTCAGACAACCCGCGCGGCCTGCCACCCGAACAGGCAGCCGCGCAACGGCATAAGGAAGAAGCCGCTGCCGGCGCGCAGCGGGCTGCCGAACGTGCCCACCAGGAACGCGCCCGGCGCCGCGAAACCCAGGCTGCGATGACCAGGCGAGCCCGCACCGCCCTGGCGCAGGCCTCCAGCGGCGAGCGCTCCATCCACCCGGCCCTGATCCCAGGCATCGATGTCGAAAACACCGACGCGGAGTTCAAGACCAACAAGCCGGTCTTCGCCGTGGCGCTCACCGCCGCCATCGCCGTGCTGGTGTGGGCGATCATCGCGCCCGAAAACCTCGCTGAAACCGGTGGGACCATGCGCGAGTGGGTGGTCGTCCACTTCGGCTGGATGTTCACCGCAATCATGGTCTCCACGCTGGTCTTCCTGCTGGTCGTGGGGCTCGGCCCGACAGGCAAGATTCGGCTCGGCCAGGATGATTCCGAGCCCGAGTTCTCCACCTTCGCCTGGATCTCCATGCTCTTCGCCGCGGGCCTGGGCATCGGTCTGATTTTCTACGGCCCAATGGAGCCACTGACCCACTTCCTCAACCCGCCACCGTTCGCGGGTGTGGAAGGGGGCAGCCATGACGCTGTGTTCCCGGGACTGACCGCCGCAATCCTCCACCAGGCAATCATGCCGTGGGTGGTGTATGCGCTGGTGGGTGGCTCCCTGGCCTACGCAGCCTTCCGCCGTGGCCGCCTGCCGCTGATCTCCTCGCTCTTCGAGCCGCTGATCACGGACCCGAATAACCGGGTCGCGGGAAAGATCATCGATATCTTCGCTGTCCTGGTTACCCTCTTCGGCACCGCGACCTCCCTGGGCATCGGCGCCCTGCAGATCCGCACGGGCACCTCGATCATCACCGGCAAGCCCCTGGAGGGCGACGGCGTGATGGTGGCAATCATCTCCATCCTCACCGCGCTCTTCATCCTCTCCGCGACCTCGGGGGTCAAGCGCGGCATCCGCATCATGTCGAATACGAATATGGGTTTGGTCATCACCCTGGGTCTGTTCGTGCTCATCACCGGCCCAACGTTGTTCATCTTCGATCTGCTGCCGCCGACTGTGCTGCAGCTGATCCAGAACTTCATCAACATGATGTCCGCCAACCCCTCCCAGGGCCCGGAGGAGAAGGAGTTCGTCACCGCCTACACCATGCTCTTCTGGGCCTGGTGGATCTCCTGGTCCCCGTTCGTGGGCATGTTCATCGCGAAGATCTCCAAGGGCCGCACGCTGCGCCAGTTCGTCAGCGTGGTACTGCTCGTGCCGACGGGTCTGTCCCTGGCGTGGTTCGTGGTCTTCGGTGGCACCACCATCTGGCGCAACCTCAGCGGCGATCCGATCGAGATCAAGGGCTCGGGAGAGAACGTCATGTTCGATCTCATCGACAAGCTGCCGTTCTCTGGTCTCGTGAACATCATCGCGCTGATCGCCATCATCATCTTCTTCAACACGGCCGCGGACTCCGCGACGAACGTGATGGGTTCGATGTCCCAGAGCGGTCGCCCGGTCCCCTCCCTGCCCGTGACGATCATCTGGGGCACCGCCCTGGGTTCGGTCGCCCTGTTCTTGCTTCTCGCCGGTGGCGACGACGCCCTGTCCGGCCTGCAGGCCATCATGGTTTCCTGTGCGCTGCCGTTCGCGGTGATCCTCGTCGGCGTCATGGTGGCGTGGGCGAAGGACCTGCACAACGACCCGGTGATGCTGCGGCGTCGTTTCGCCGTGGAGGCGATCGACCGGGGCGTGCGTCGGGGCTTGGACGAGCACGATGGCCACTTCATTTTCGGCGCCACCCAGGTGCCGGCCGGCCAGGGTGCTGCCGAGGCAGTTGATGTGGAGGACGAGTCCTTCCATAAGTGGTACACCGATAACGCCTCGGAGGACTTCATGGTCCACCGGGCCGAGGAGAAGGCCAGTGAGCAGATCGAACGGGAGGCGTTCGAGATGGCTGTCGCCGACGCTGAGGCCCGGGCTGAAGCAGAGGCGGAGATCGCCAACGATGCCCGTGCGATGGAGGACTACTGGACCGAATACGTGTCTGACTCCAGCGTGGAATTAGATTCGGAGGATGCCTCCCCGGACGATGCGGAGAGCGGCGATGCTCCGGAGGGTAAGGACGATAGTTCCCGCTAGTTCCCGCCCCCGCAAGTAAAGAAAGACCCAGGCTATACGGCCTGGGTCTTTTTGCTCCCCCAGCTGGATTCGAACCAGCAACCACTCGATTAACAGTCGAGTGCTCTGCCATTGAGCTATGGGGGAATGCTCAGGAGGAAGCTTACTAAGGCTTACCCCGTCCACCAAATCTTGGCACTCCTATATCGCAGGTCAGCGAAACCCGTATCGCAAGAGAAAGGCTGACCGTAGGCTTCCGTATGCGCGTCCAGTGCATAGTCACACTGGACGAACCCAAGTTCGTGGCCTCACGAAGCTCGCGGAAGGTATCAGGAGGTCACTCGATCCACCCAGTGCAGGAAGGCTTTAAACCAGGATTCGAAAGCCTCCTCCGGCACCTTCCGTTCATCAAACGCGTTCACTGGAGCCTCCAACTGAGCCGCTTTCTTTACACCGCCGTAGAAGAATAACGGCTTTGTCGTGGGCGCTGCCGCGTGCAATTCCTGCGCCCAGCATGCGCACGCTTTCCTTACGGCCGGTGGACGGAAGCGACTTTTTGCACGCTTAACAAAGAATTTTGATACCCGTTCCCAAGCTTCTTCAGCAACCCAGCAGTAGTCCGCTCCTAAGCTCACCTTCCAATGGCGTTGATGATGTGACTTCGAATCGGGCCAGAGGCCTACAATTTGCTGATGCGAACCGACAGCTAAGTAGGTTCCTCGATTGAGATGTTCCCGCCAAATCCACAAGTCAGCGAGCGACCGCTCTCCCCCAGGCCACCAAATATCCCCTTCGACTTTCATCCCCCGACGTGCATACTGATACGGATTTCTGAGGTAAATTCTCGGGGTTCCCGCACCGACAAAATTCAAATAGTTGAGAACGTGCCCCATATCCTCCCGTAGCTGGTGCATGAAACTGATGCTAACAACCAGTCGTCAAAGTCGAAGGATCTTTGAGATTTCCATCAGAATCCGCCACACGGTGAGGCTTTAGAAAAAGAAAGCCCAGGGCCTTGGACCCTGGGCTTTGTGTTGCTCCCCCAGCTGGATTCGAACCAGCAACCGCTCGATTAACAGTCGAGTGCTCTGCCATTGAGCTATGGGGGAATATGCCATCTTGGCAACGAATAGACACTCTACCCAGCAAGCCTATAAGCACCAAATCAGCAGTTCAGGGCCACAATATCGGCTTTAAGGGTGTGGTGTGGTTCAATGACCTGGTGGCGGGACTATAGCTCAGTCGGTTAGAGCCGCGAACTCATAATTCGCTGGTCGCGGGTTCGAGCCCCGCTAGTCCCACAACAATCATTCACCGCCCAACTCGCGGCGGCTCCCCCGGCGCGCTGGATCCAACTTCGAGGTCCAGCCCGCCGGGGTTTTCGCATCCTTCGCCCCGGCCTGAAGCACTAGCGGGTGAAGCGCGCGATCGCCTGGGACACTTCCTCCAGCTTCTCCTCCACCGCCTCGTCCGAAGTGCGGGCGGCCTGCACCACGCAGTGGGCCATGTGCTCCTCCAGCAGCACCAGGCCCACCCCCTTCAGCGCGGATTGCAGTGCCGCGATCTGGGTGAGCACGTCGATGCAGTATTCCTCCTCGGCGATCATCCGTTGCACACCGCGTACCTGGCCTTCGATGCGCTTCATGCGCGCGATCAGCTTGGCACGGTCGCCGTGACCACTCAGTGGTTTCTCGCTGTGATCAACCTTTCCGTTGGCCGCCGGCTCACCTTTCTGTGGCGCATGACAGTCGCTCTTGTTTGCTGCCTTCGCAGTATCCATGGTGACTACCTCTCCTCGACCTCAGGCTGGATGGACTTAAAGCCTCGCAGCCGCAGACTATTGGACACCACGAACACACTGGACAGCGCCATCGCCGCACCCGCCAGCATCGGGTTCAGCAGGCCGAAGGCGGCCAGCGGGATCGCCGCGACGTTATAGGCGAAGGCCCAGAATAGGTTCATCTTGATGGTGCGCAGGGTCTTGCGCGACAGGCGGATGGAGTCCACCACCGCGCTCATCTCGGCACGCACGAGAGTGATGTCCGCAGCCTCGATGGCTACGTCCGTGCCCGTGCCCATGGCGATACCCAAATCCGCCTGCGCGAGGGCGGCAGCATCGTTGACACCATCACCAACCATCGCCACGCGCTTGCCCTCAGCCTGCAGATCCTTGACCGCCGTGACCTTATCGGCGGGCATCACGCCCGCCCGGACGTTGTCGGGGTCAATTCCCACAACGTCGGCGACCTCACGTGCGACCTGCTCGTTGTCACCGGTGACCAGCATCGGTTCAAGACCGAGCTTCTTGAGCTGTGCGATGGCCTCCGCACTGTCCGACTTCACCGCATCCTCGACGGCGATCGCACCAGCCAGCTGGCCGTCGACAAGCACCGGAACCACGGTGCCTCCCAGCCCGCTGTGTTCCACGATCTCGGAGCCAACGGTGGTGCCGTCGGCGACCACGAAACCCCGGCCGACCTCGACAGTCACACCGTCAACGGTGGCAGTCACGCCGCGCCCTGGGATGGACTCGAAGTCCTTCGCTTCGGGCAGCTCGCCGCCGATCTCCTTGCGCGCACGCTCGGCGATCGCCTCGGCGATGGGGTGCTCGGAGTGAATCTCCACCGCACCGGCAATGCGCCACAGCTCCGCCTCGCTGATCCCGACCTTGCCGGAGCCATCCTCGATCTTGTCTGCAGCCGGCGCGAGCCAGGCCTCGGTGGCCGTCATCTCGCCGGTCGTGATGGTGCCGGTTTTGTCCAGGATGATGGCGTCCACGCCACGGGTCTGCTCCAGGGTTTCCGGCCCGCGGATCAGCACGCCCATCGACGCACCCCGGCCAGTACCGACCAGTAGCGCGGTCGGGGTGGCAAGCCCCAGCGCACACGGGCAGGCGATGATCAGCACCGCGACGGCCGAGGCCATCGCCGCACCTGTATCGCCCGTGATCAGCAGCCAGGCCAGCAGCGTGATCACTGCCAGGGCAATGACCACCGGGACGAATACCGCGGAGATCCGGTCGGCAATCCGCTGCACATCAGCCTTGCCGGATTGAGCCTGCTCCACCAGCTTGGCCATCTGCGCCAGCTGGGTATCGGAGCCCACGCGGGTGGCCTCGACGATCAGCCGGCCCGAGGCGTTGACGGTCGCGCCCGTCACCATGTCACCCGGGGCGACCTCCACCGGCACGGATTCGCCGGTCAGCATGGATTCATCCACTGCCGAGCTGCCCGCGGTCACGCGCCCGTCCGTGGCGATCTTCTCGCCCGGGCGCACCACAAAGTACATGCCCTCGGCCAGCTGGCCGATCGGGATGCGGCGCTCGTTACCGCCCTGGGCGTCGTCAACGACGGCGACGTCCTTCGCCCCCAGCTCACCCAGCGCTCGCAGCGCCTCGCCAGCGCGATGCTTCGCGCGCTTCTCGTAATAGCGTCCGGCCAGGACGAACATGATCACGCCCGCGGCGACCTCGAGGTAAATATCCCCCATCGGGTCACTGTGGGTAGTAAACAGGCTCCAGGTGTGACTCATCCCGGGCTCACCGGCGCTGCCGAAGAATAGCGCGACCAGCGACCACAGGAACGCCGCCCCGGTACCCACGGTGATCAGGGTGTCCATCGTCACCGCGCCGTGCTTGATGTTCAGCCAGGTTGCGCGGTGGAACGGGTAGCCGGCCCACACGATCACGGGTGCAGCCAACGTCAGCGAGAGCCACTGCCAGTTCGTGAACTGCAGGTTCGGGATCATGGCCAGCACGATCACCGGGATCGCCAGCCACAGGGAACCGATCAGGCGGTTGCGAAGGCCTTCCAGCTCACGCTCTGCCGCCTGCTCCGCCGGCGTGTGGGACGCCGGTTCGGCCCCGGGCTGGGCCGCGCCCGCCGCCCCTTGTTCGCCGGCCCCGCCCTGCGGGTCACCGGCGGCCGGGTGGGAAGCCAGCGGCTGCGAGAGCTGGGCCTCGTAGCCCATGTCCGCGATGATCTCCCGGATCTGCTCATCCGTCACCGCCTCGGCGCCACCGTCCTGCTCGACGTGTGCTTTCTCCGTGGCGTAGTTGACGGAGGCGGTCACCCCGTCCAGCTTGTTGAGTTTGCGCTCGATCCGGTTCGCGCACGAAGCGCAGGTCATGCCAGTGATCTGGTAGTCCAGGTCGAGAACTGGCTGGGCTGCCCCGATGGCGCCCACCTCGGTGGCCGAGAGGTCTTGGTGTTGAGACAAGTTTTCCATCCCCTTTCCACCACCGACCCTATACCCCCTGGGGGTATATGGCAAGGTTGGCGGCATTGGGGAACGGACACGCGAAAAGCCACACTAAGGGCACGAAAAAAGGGGCCGCGGGAAGAACCCCCACGGCCCCTCGACCGAGACCCCTGAGGCCCCGATCCAGCGCACTAGTAACCGCGCTTAATCCACTCCTCCAGGTGCGGGGCCTCGTCCCCGATGGTGGTGGAATCGCCGTGGCCGGTGAGCACCTTCGTTTCCGCCGGCAGTGGAAGGAGCTTCGTCTTTATCGACTCGATGATAGTGTCGAAGTCCGAGAAGGAACGCCCCGTCGCCCCAGGACCGCCGTTGAACAGCGTGTCGCCGGAGAACAGCACGTCTGCGGCCGGCACGTAGAACACGCAGCAGCCCGGCGAGTGACCCGGGGTGTTCATCGTCTTGAGCTCCACGCCGCCGACCTCGAAGACGTCGCCGTCGGCCAGCTCCTTCGGCTCCAGGTCCGGGTAGCTCTGGTCCCAGAGCACGCGGTCCGCCGGGTGGACGTAGATGTCCGCGCCGAAGATCTGGGAGAGCTCCGGCGCCACGGTGATGTGGTCATTGTGCGCGTGGGTGCACAGGATGGCCTTGACCTCGCGGCCGTCGACCGCCTCCTGGATCGGGTCCAGCTCGTGGGCGGCGTCGATGATGTAGCACTCCTTATCATCACCGATGACCCAGATGTTGTTCTCCACGTCCCACTCGCCGCCATCCAGGGCGAAGGTGCCGTTGGTGATCACCCGGGTGATCCGCAGCTTCTCGCCCGCGCCAGAGAGCTGGCCTGGGGAAATGATGTCCGTAATCGCGTTATCGCTCATTGTTCTTCTCCTTCATTGGGGTGCCAGTACCCCGGCAACACAGCGCTGCGAACCCCGCAGCAAGGGGCTTTAAGCAAACTCCACCACGGAGCGCATGACCTCGCCGCCCCGCATCTTCTCGAAGGCGGCCTCCACATCCGCGATGCCGATGCGCTCGTCGACGAAGCGGTCGAGCGGGAAACGGCCCTGACGATAGAGGTCGATATAGGTCGGGAAGTCCCGCTCCGGCAGGCAGTCGCCGTACCAGCTGGACTTCAGCGCACCGCCGTGGGAGAACACGTCCAGGAACGGCAGCTCCAGGGTCATCTCCGGGGTCGGCACCCCCACCAGCACCACACGGCCGGCCAGGTCGCGGACGTAGAAGGCCTGCTTAAAGGTCTCCGGAATCCCCACCGCGTCCACGGCGACGTCCACCCCGAAACCGCCGGTGAGCTCCTGGACCTTCGCCACCAGCTCGTCGGTGGTGAGGTCGCGGGAATTGATGGTGTGGGTCGCGCCGAACTCCTCCTTCGCGCGCTTGAGCTTGTCCTCGGAGATGTCGATCGCGATGATCGTGCTGGCTCCCGCGACCTCAGCTCCGGCAACGGCGGCCATGCCCACGCCACCCAGGCCAATGACGGCGATGGACTCGCCGCGCTGGATCTCGCCGGTATTCACCGCAGCACCCAGGCCGGCCATCACGCCACAGCCCATCAGGCCTGCGGCCGCCGGGTCCGCCTCCGGATCCACCTTCGTGCACTGACGCTCGTGGACGAGGGTCTTTTCCGCGAACGCACCGATGCCCAGGGCGGGCTCCAGCTCGGTGCCGTCGGTGAGAGTCATCTTCTTCGATGCGTTGAAGGTATCGAAGCAGTACTGCGGCTGGCCCTTCTTGCAGGCACGGCACTCGCCGCACACCGCGCGCCAGTTCAGGACCACATAATCGCCCACAGCGACGTGAGTGACGTCCTCGCCGACCTCCGAAACTACACCCGCAGCCTCATGGCCCAGCAGGAAGGGATAGTCGTCCGTAATACCGCCATCGCGGTAGGCCAGGTCGGTGTGGCACACGCCGCAGGCCTGCACCTGCACAACCACGTCGTTGGCCCCCGGGGCGGGGATCTGAATATCCACTACCTCCACCGGGTCGCCCTTGCCGCGCGAGACAACCGCCTTAACGCTCTGTGTCATGCTTTTCCTCCTGCTGTATCTAAATTTCTGGCACCCCGCCGCTCTGTGTTCCGCCTTCTTTTAGGACGTCAACCCGTCCAGCGGGGCGCTGACTTGCACTTTCCATGGTGGCATAACTTCCCACCGCGCGCCCCCGGCGGCTGCCTCGCCGGTATCATGCGGGCCCCTCGCGCTCGGGCGAAGCTGATTCCCGTGGCGGGGTTATGACGTAGACTGGGCTTTTAAAGCTCCACCGCCAGCCAAACACCCGGGCGGGCGGTGGCCGAGTGCACACCACGTTTGGGAGGGCTTGAACTTCATGATCCAGTTCGTTGTCGGGGCCGCAGCCGGCTACCTGATGGGAACCAAGGCCGGGCGGCGCCGTTACGAGCAGATCCGGCGCGGCTACGAGACCGCGATCAACTCTGAGGTCGCCCAGTCTGCGCTGCGCGCCAGCCGCAAGGCCCTGGCCAACCGCCTGGACCCGGACCCGCGCATGCACGAGGTACGTGACCTCAACGCCAGCACTCGCAGCTCGCTGGCCGATGGGCACAGCATCGTGGAGCCGGATGACGCCCACCCCAACGACCGTCCGCTGCGTTCCGCGTCCGAGTTCAAGCGCCCCCGCTCCCCCAAGAAGCCCCGCTAGGGATTCCCACCCCCGTCGCTCCCGCCCGCACGCCTACGACGATGATCCGCGTGCTAGGTGGCTACTTCTTCGCACGGCCCATGAGCCGCGGGCGAATTAGTTGCCGAAGGTGAATTCCCCGTAGGCATTGGCCCGCTCGTTCAGCGAGCGTCGGTACTTCTCTAGCGCGGTGAGGTCGGCGAAAGTGGACATATACGCCTCCTTATCCTCGTCCGGGCGCATGCGCTGCATCTGCGCGCGCAGCTCAGCGACCTCGTTGCTCACCCAGCGTTCCTGCATCCGGGCCATGATCGCCGAGGCGTAATACGGCAGCCGCTCCTGCTGGCACTGCAGATCCTCCACCGCGAGCTCCGAGACCACGGCCTGGCCCATCGCATCAGGCACGTTTTTGCTCACCGCATCCAGCCAACCCGAACCCGATTTCGCCTGGGCGGCACCACCGGCCGCGGCCATCGCGTTGACAATCGCGATATACGTCGGGTGCACAAAACTCTCCGGTGGCATGAGGTCAAAGATCTGCCCCGCCAGCTCCGGCTCCTGCAACCCCAGCTTCAGCACCTCCCGGATACCCAACAGGAACTCGTCCTTCGGATCCGGGCGCTCCATGCCCGCCACGACCCGCAGGTGACCGCCGGAGTCCTCGCCACCAGGCACACCACCCTGGTTCGCCGCGCCCTGACCTGCCGGAGTGCCCTCCTCCGCGAGCCGCTCCCGACGCGCCGCGCCACGCTTCAGCTCCAGTTTCGGCTTCTCCACCCGGCCGCGCCGGGCCTCCTCGCGCACCTGGGCCACGATGTCATCCGGGTCGTCGAAACCCACCCAACCGGCAGCCTGGCGGGAGTACTCATCGCGCAGGGCGTCGTCCTTAATCCCGGCGAGCACCGGGATGATCCGCCGCATCGCGTGGACACGACCATCCACCGCGGCGGTGTCGTAGCCCTCCAACAGGGTACGGATCACGAACTCGAACATGGGGATGCGGTGGGACACCAGTTCCCGCACCGCCTCGTCACCGCGCTCCAGGCGAATGTCGCAAGGATCCTGGCCGCCCGGCGCGACGGTGACGTAACTGCGGCCGGTGAACTGCTGGTCCCCCTCGAAAGCGCGCAGCGCGGCCTTCTGGCCGGCCTCGTCACCGTCGAAGGTGTAGATGATCTCGCCGCGGAAGTAGCGGTCGTCCAGCATGAAGCGGCGCAGCATCGCCAGGTGCTCGGAGCCGAAAGCCGTGCCACAAGAGGCCACCGCCGTGTCCACTCCCGCGGCATGCATCGCCATGACATCCGTATACCCCTCCACCACCACGGCCTGGTGCTTCTCCGCGATGCTGCGCTTGGCCTGGTCGATGCCGAAGAGCACCTTGGACTTCTTGTACAGCAAGGTCTCCGGGGTGTTCATGTACTTGCCCAGCTTGTCGTCCTCGAACAACTTGCGGGCACCGAAGCCGATCACATCGCCCGCCACCGAGCGGATCGGCCACAGCAGGCGGCGGTGGAAACGGTCAATCGGCCCCTTGGAGCCCATACGGGATAGGCCGGCGGCCTCCAGCTCCTGGAACTCGAAGCCCTTGCGCAGCAGGTGCTTGGTGAGGGTATCCCAGCCGGGCGGGGCGTAGCCACAGCCGAACTGATCCGCGTGCTCCTGGGTGAAGCCACGGTCGATGAGGAACTGGCGGGCCACATCCGCGCCCTGGACGTCAGAGGCGAACTGCTCCCGATAGAACTCGAAGGCCGCCTTATTCGCCGCGACCAAGCGCTGGCGGGTGCCGGGCTTCTCCCGTCGCCCCGGGCCACCGCCCTCGTAGTTGATGCGGTAGCCGATGCGCTCGGCGACCTGCTCCACGGCCTCCGGGAAGGTCAGATGCTCCATCTTCATGAGGAAGCTGAACACGTCGCCGCCCTCGCCGGTGGAGAAGCAGTGAAAGTAGCCCTTATTCGGGCGGACGTGGAAGGAGGGTGTCTTTTCATCCTTGAAGGGGCTTAATCCCTTCATGGAATCGACGCCGCCGGGCGTGAGCTGGACGTACTCCCCCACAATCTCCTCGATCGGCGTCGCCTCGCGAATCGCCTCGATATCCCGCTCCGGGATCCTTCCCTTACCCATAGGGGACATGGTAATACACCTGGCAGACAAGGCATGCGGCCGAGCGGAACGCCCATTCGCCAGACAAAACCGCCCCGGCTTTTTAACATAGGTTCCCTGACATACTTAACTGCCACGATGTTTACCTATCACGTGCACCACCGACCCGGGAAGGTACTCAGCCATGACCGCAACCCACTATGACGTCCTCATCATCGGCTCTGGCTTCGGCGGTTCCGTCACCGCCCTGCGCCTCGTTGAGAAGGGATACAAGGTCGGTGTCCTCGAGGCCGGCAAGCGCTACGCGGATAAGGATTTCGCTAAGAACTCCTGGCACCTCAAGCAGTTCCTCTGGGCGCCCGCGATCGGCTGCTACGGCATCCAGCGCATCCACCTGCTGCGCAACGTCATGATCCTCGCCGGCGCGGGGGTCGGCGGCGGTTCGCTGAACTACGCCAACACCCTCTACCAGCCCGAGGACGAGTACTTCCGCAACAAGCAGTGGGCACACATCACCGACTGGAAGGAGGAGCTCACCCCCTACTACGACCAGGCCCGCCGCATGCTGGGCGTGGTCACCAACCCCACCATGACCCCGGCGGACAAACTCTCGAAGCAGACCGCCGAGGAGCTCGGCGTGGGCGATACCTTCCGCATGGCGCCGGTGGGCGTGTTCTTCGGCGAAAAGGTGGGGCTAACCGGCAAGCCGAAGGAAACCGTGGAGGACCCCTACTTCGGTGGTGCGGGCCCGCAGCGCACGGCCTGCCACGAGTGCGGCGAGTGCATGACCGGCTGCCGCCATGGGGCGAAGAACACCCTGCTGAAGAACTACCTCTACCTCGCCGAGAAGGGTGGGGCCGAGGTCCGCCCGCTGACAACGGTCACCGACATCACCCACAAGCCTGGTGGCGGTTGGAACGTCGATACCAAGGCCACGGGAGGCCTGCTGGGCAAGAAGAAGGCCCGCCGCTTCACCGCGGACAAGGTCGTCGTCTCCGCGGGTGCGTGGGGAACCCAGAACCTGCTGCACCGGCAGAAGCTCAACGGCAACCTCCCGGAACTGCCGGACTCCCTCGGCGCGATGACCCGCACCAACTCCGAGGCCCTGCTCGGCGCGCAGTTTAAGAAGTACGACCCGGACTGGGACTTCTCCGAGGGTGTGGCCATCACCTCCAGCTACTTCCCCGCCCCGGATACCCACATCGAGCCGGTGCGCTACGGAAAGGGCTCGAATGCCATGGGCCTGCTCCAGACACTCATGACCGACGGCGATAAGCTGCGCCCCCGCGTGCTCGAGTTCCTCCGCCAGGTGGTCCTGCAGTTCCACCATGTGCCGCGCCTGGTGAACCTGCGCCGCTGGTCGCAGCGCACGGTGATCAACCTGGTGATGCAGTCCCGCGATAACTCGCTGACCACGTACCCGCGCGCGCTCGGCAAGTTCACCTGGTTGACCTCCAAGCAAGGCACCGGCGAGCCGAACCCGAGCTGGATCCCAGAGGGCAATAAGGCGACCCGTATCCTGGCCTCCCTGCGCAAGGGTGGCCTGGCAGGTGGCGTGTGGTCCGAGGTGGTTGACATCCCGCTGACCGCCCACTTCCTCGGTGGCTGCTCGATCTCCAGCTCCCCGGACGACGGGGTGGTGGACCCCTACCACCGCGTGTGGGGCCTGCCGGATCTCTTCGTGGTCGACGGCTCCGCCATGGCCGCGAACCCCGGTGTGAACCCTTCCCTGTCCATCACCGCTAATGCGGAGCGCGCCGCCGCGATGTGGCCGAATAAGGGTGAGGAGGACCCGCGGCCGGAACAGTCCGAGGGTTATCAGCGCATCGAGGCCGTGGAGCCGGCCTCCCCGATGGTGCCGGCCACCGCCCCGGCCGCACTGCGCCTGCCGATCACCCCGGTGAGTCACTAGCCCCACCCTGCCCGGTATAACTGGCTGTTATGGCGCAGAAGAATAACGGTCCTAAAGCTGGCAAGTACGGCACGATCGGCGGTGTATTCGTCGCCCTGGCACTGGCAGGGGCGAGCCAACTCGGTCTCTTCGGCGATGACGATAACGCCGGCGGTGGGCAGGGCGGCAGTTCCCAGTCCGGGCAGCCATCCAACGCCTCCCAGCAGAGTCCGGGCGCGGATAGCACTGCTGGCTCCGAGTGCGCCGTGGGCACCCTGCCGGAGGAGGCCCGGGAGCAGATCGAGGACATCCTCACCGGCGCCCCCTCCGACGACGGCCCGCACGACGGCAAGCACTTCGGCAACTACGAGGGCCTCCTGCCGAAGGAGAAGTCCAGCTACTACCGCGAGTACACCGTCAAAACCCCGGGTCTGAACCACCGGGGCGAGCGTCGCCTCGTCGTCGGTGGCGGCACGGAGACCGACCCTGAGGTCTGGTACTACACCTCCGACCACTTCGAGAGCTTCTGCGAGATCCCCGACGCCGAGGACTAACGCGGAGAAAACACTAGGCCCACGCGGCGCTGACACCGGCGGCAGAGGCGTCCAAGCGCTCCAGCCGGGATTCGGTGAGAGAGGCGACTTGGTCGATGACCACGCGACGGCGCTCGACATCGGTGGCCGCGTTCTCGTACCAGAGACGGAAGACCGGATCCAGCGCCCCGGCACCGCCACGGGCCAGGAATTCCGTGACGCGGAAGATGCGCTCCCGCTGCCGGTCCTGCTCGGCAAGGTGCAGCTTCTCGTCCATCACGTAGAGCACGGCGATGGACTTCAGCAGCGTGACCTCTGCCTTCACCTCTGCGGGGATGACAAGGTTCGCGGCATAACGGCCCAGCGGGCCTGCGCCGTACTCCCGTCGGGTCGCGGTGACCACGGCCGTGACGAAGCGGCTCACCAGCTCCGAGGTCATGGACTTCAACGCGACCAGATCGTGCAGGCTGTGGCGGAAGTCCGCAGCCCGAGAGACCACCGGCATCTGCCGCAGCCGGTCCGCCGCGGCCAGCAGCTCCTCGGGCTCCCCGCCGAAGTGGTGGGCGCCCTTGTCCGCGAGCGCGGCGAGCTCCACCAGGTCCCACAGCACGCCCAGGGTGATGCGGCCGGAGAGCATCCCATCCTCAACGTCGTGGACGGAATAGGCGACGTCATCCGACCAGTCCATGATCTGCGCCTCCAGACACTGCTCCCCCTCGGGCGCTCCCTCCCGGATCCACTCCAGGATGTGCAGGTCGGAGGCGTAGGCGCTGTACTTGCGGCACGGGCTGCCGTCCGGGGCGGTCGGGCCCCAGGGGTATTTGCAGGCCGCATCCAGGGCGGCGCGGGTAAGGTTCAGCCCATAGGACGTGCCGTCGGTCCCGAGGGTCTTCGGCTCCAGGCGAGCCAGGATGCGCAGGGTCTGCGCGTTGCCCTCGAAGCCGCCGATGCTGGCCGCGGCCTCGTCGAGAGCTCGCTCGCCATTGTGGCCGTAGGGAGGGTGGCCGATATCGTGGCTGAGCCCCGCCAGGTCCGCCAGGTCGGGGTCCGCGCCCAGGGTTTTGCCGATGCCGCGGGCGATCTGAGCGACCTCTAGAGAATGCGTCAGCCGGGTGCGCGGGGTATCCCCCGAGCCCGGCCCCACGACCTGGGTCTTATCTGCCAGCCGGCGCAGTGCAGCGGAGTGCAGGACGCGCGCCCGGTCGCGGTCGAAGTCCTCCCGGCCATCCGGGACCGATCCCTCCAGCCCCAAGGTCTTCGGTGCGACGGCATGACGGCGCGCGCAGTCGCGCTCCGAGTACTGATACCGCTGCATCTCGCGCTCCGTTAGTCCTGTGTCCGTCCCCGTCGGCTGCAGTACCCCAGTGACTCGCACCGGCAGAACTGCCCCAGCCCACGGGGTGCTTAGCCCCTAGACGCTGCCGACGTTACCCTCGGCAAAGAAGTGGTGGCCCGGGCGGCGCACACGGCCCTGCACCGGCGGCAGCACCGAGTACTCGTCGTAGGTCGCGCGGTCATAGTCGCGCTGCCAGTCATCCGGGGCATTGCCCTCCAGCAGGCTGCCCGGCTCGAGCCACGGGTAAAGGTCCTCGTACGGGCGGGCCTGGGTCTGGTCCACGCGGCGCACCAGGTGGCCGGGACCCAGCTGGCTGACGTCGTGCAGGCCCATGGCTCCCAGAATGCGGGTGGTGGACTTCAGCGTATTGCGGTGGTAGTTCGCCACGCGCTCGGCCTTGCTGTCCACATCCAAGCCGCGGGCAAGCCACGGGTTCTGGGTAGCAACGCCAGTCGGGCACGTGTTGTCGTGGCACTTCTTCGCCTGAATGCAGCCGGCGGCCATCATCATGCCGCGGGCGGACATCGTGAAATCCGCGCCGATCGCGAGGCGGCGGATAATGTCAGCACCACCGACGACCTTGCCGGCCGCGCCGACGGCGACCTGGTCGCGCAGGCCGGTGCCCACCAGTGCATTGTGGACGATCATCAGCCCCTCGGTCAGCGGGGTGCCCACGCGGTCCAGGAACTCCAGCGGGGCTGCGCCCGTGCCGCCCTCGGCACCGTCGACGGTGATCCAGTCCGGGGCGGTCTTCGCCTTCAGCATCGCCTTGCACAGGGAGAGCACCTCGTGGCGGGAGCCCACGCAGAACTTGATGCCCACCGGCTTGCCGTTGGCCAGGCGGCGCAGCTTCTTGACGAAGTGCATCAGCTCCAGCGGGGTGTCGAACTCGGAGTGCCACGCTGGGGAGAGGCAGTCCTGCCCCTCCTCAATGCCGCGGGCCTCGGCGATCTCCGCGGTGACCTTGTGGCCCGGCAGCATGCCGCCCATGCCCGGCTTCGCACCCTGGCTGAGCTTGATGAGGATGCCCTTGACCTCCGGGTAATTGGCCTTGACGCGGAATTGCTCGGGGTCGAAGTGGCCATCCTCGGTGCGGCAGCCAAAGTAGCTGGAGCCGATCTCCCAGACCAGGTCCGCGCCGTATTCCAGGTGGTACTTGGTCAGCCCGCCCTCACCAGTCTCCTGGATAAAGCCGCCCATCGCCGCACCCTTATTCATGGCGAGCACGGCGTTGGCGGACAAGGAGCCGAAGGACATCGAGGAGATGTTGAACAGGGAGATGTCGTAGGGCTGGGTGCACTCCGGACCTCCGAGGCGCACGAGTGGCGCGTCAGTGCGGGCCGGCACCGGGTGGGTGGAGTGCAGCAGGTGGTCACGACCCGGAGCGAAAAGGTCGCGCTGGGTGCCGAAGGCCTCCTCCGCCGGGAGGTTCTTCGCGCTCTGGTACACCATCGTGCGGGTCACGCGGTCGAAAGGGCGGCCGTCGGTGTTGGACTCGACGAAGTACTGCTGGATCTCCGGGCGTATGGATTCCATCATCCAGCGGGCGCGGCCCAGAACCGGGTAGTTACGGCGAATAGCGTGCTTAGGCTGGATGATGTCCGCCGCCGCGACGGCAGAGGCAGCCAGTGCCCCGTACTTCACCGCTTTACGGATGAGTTTGCGACCACTTGGCATTGATGATGCTCCTTAAGAATTTTATTCTTCGGCTAGGTGGTGAACCAGACGACAATCGCGATGACCACGCAAATGGCCAGCGCCATCGTCAACATCCCCGTGGTTCGAACCACTCGGGTTTCCAGGGTACGCCGGGCAACCCAGGATACGAAGACCTGGACGTCCAGCGGCAGCTTCTCCCCCGGCCCTTCGAACTCCACGTGGAGGTTGCGCAGGCCCCGGTTATCGGAACTGTACTGCCCCGCCTTCTCGCCGTCGATGTCGAGGACGAAGTTGCGTCGGGATTCAGCAATGATTCCGATCTCGTGGCGATCGGCATTGATGGTCACCCGGTCGGCGGTGTGGAACTTATCGCTGTTCCCCTTCGCGGTCCAGGTTCCCGTCGCGGTCTCCGCTTGCGCCTCCGGCCCCTCATCGGCGGTGAGCCGCCAAGTATCTCCGCCGAAGCGGATGTGCTGTACCCCGCGTTCGTCGGCGAACTCCGCGATGCGGTCCATGTCATCCGCTGGTCCGGCGTAGATCGGGAAGGTGTGCCCGTCGCTGGGCACTCCCCATCGGATGTCGCTGTTCATTAGCAGCCAGCCAGGCGCTGTGCGAGGTAGCCCTCGAGCTCGTCGATGGAGACGCGCTCCTGCTCCATCGTGTCGCGCTCGCGGACGGTGACGGCGTTGTCGTCCAGGGTGTCGAAGTCGACGGTCACGCAGTACGGGGTGCCGATCTCGTCCTGACGACGGTAGCGGCGGCCGATGGCGCCGGAGGTGTCGTAGTCGATGTTCCACAGACCGCGCAGCTTGTCGGCGATCTTCTCCGCGGTCGGGGTCAGGGTCTCCTTCTTCGACAGCGGCAGGACGGCGACCTTCACCGGGGACAGGCGCGGGTCCAGCTTGAGGACGGTGCGTGTGTCGGTGCCGCCCTTAGCGTTCGGCACCTCCTCCTCGGTGTAGGCATCGACGAGGAAGGCCATCAGGGAGCGGCCCAGGCCGGCGGCCGGCTCGATGACGTACGGGATCCAGCGCTCTTCCTTCTGCTGGTCGTAGTAGGAAAGATCCTCGCCGGAGCCCTCGGAGTGGGTCTTCAGGTCGTAGTCCGTGCGGTTAGCGATGCCCTCGAGCTCGCCCCACTTGGAGCCGGTGAAGTGGAAGGCGTACTCGACGTCCACGGTGCGCTTTGCGTAGTGGGACAGCTCGTCCTCGGTGTGCTCGCGCAGTCGCAGGTTCTCGCGGTCAATACCCAGGTTGACGTACCAGTTCAGGCGCTGCTCGATCCAGTACTCCTGCCACTTCTCATCGGTGCCCGGCTCAACGAAGAACTCCATCTCCATCTGCTCGAACTCGCGGGTACGGAAGATGAAGTTGCCCGGGGTGATCTCGTTGCGGAAGGACTTACCGATCTGGGCGATACCAAACGGTGGCTTCTGACGGGAGGAGTTCATGACGTTCTTGAACTGCGTGAAGATACCCTGTGCGGTCTCTGGACGCAGGTAGGCCAGGCCTTCCTTGTCGTCGACCGGCCCCAGGTAGGTCTTCATCAGACCGGAGAAGGCCCGCGGCTCGGTCCACTTACCCGGCTGGCCGGTCTCCGGGTCGTTGATGTCAGCCAGGCCGTTTGCCGGCGGGTGGCCGTGCTTCTCCTCGTAGGCCTCCAGCAGGTGGTCAGCGCGGTAACGCTTGTGGGTGTAGAGGGACTCGACCAGCGGGTCGGTGAAGACGTCCACGTGGCCGGAAACCTCCCACACGCGGCGCGGGAGGATGACGGAACTGTCCAGGCCGACGACGTCGCCGCGGCTGGTCACCATCGAACGCCACCACTGGCGCTTGATGTTCTCCTTGAGCTCCACGCCCAGCGGGCCGTAATCCCACGCAGAGCGGGTACCGCCGTAAATCTCACCACAGGGGTAAACCAGGCCGCGGCGCTTCGCGAGGTTGACAACGGCATCTACTTTTCCTGCCATGCTGGGACGATCTCCTTAAAAACGAACTCTGCTCTGCAATTTCTTGCACTGTTGCGCGACCTGCATTCCTGGACATCAGGGCGGTCGCATACCAGAGGCCATCTTAACCGATATGGCAATTCGGTGTTTCAGTGCGCCCCCTCCCCCGCCGCACCGAATCACGGGCCCACTATTGATAACTTATTGAAAACCAGCGCCCGCAGGGCTAGGCTTCGATTCATGGTCAGCAAGAACTCCACCGGCGGAATCAACATCGGTCAACGCAACACCCGGCAGCGCGCGGCGGTCGTCGCCATGCTCGAACGGGTTGAGGAGTTCGCCAGCGCCCAGGACATCCACTCTCGCCTCGTCACGGCGGGCGAGAAGGTTGGACTCACCACGGTCTACCGCACCCTGCAGCAGATGTCCGCGATGGGGGCGATCGACACTCTCAACAACGAGTCCGGGGAAACCCTCTACCGGCGCTGCGCCATGGATACCCACCACCATCACCTGGTGTGCAACGATTGCCGCACTACCGTGGAAATCGACGGTGGCCCAGTGGAAGACTGGGCCCGCGACGTCGCCAAGAAGTACGGCTTCCAGAAGACCGGTCACACCGCAGACGTCTTCGGCCTCTGCGCCGACTGCGCTGCCAAAAAGGCCTCGAAGAATTAGACGCTGACGTCGAAGAGGGACCCCAGACCGTAAGTCACTGCAGCGGCGCCGGCGCCGATGGCCAGCTGGCGGAACGCGCGCTTAGCCGGGGAGGCACCGGAGAGCAGGCCCACGATCCCGCCGGTCAGCAGCAGGGCTAGCCCCACCAACACGCAGGCGATCACCGCAGCGCTCAGCCCGCCCGCGCCGAAGAGATACGGCAACACAGGCACGATCGCCCCCAGGGAGAACAGCAGGAAACTCGACACCGCAGCGGATACCGGAGAGCCCGTAGACTCCTCGTCCTTCGGGGCTGCCTCCGCCGAAGACTCGTGGGCTGAAGAACCGTGCGCCGGAGCCTCGTGGGGCAGCTCCACATCCACCGCAGGAGAGGAAAGGATCTCCTCGAAGACCCGCTGCGCCTTCGCCCGGGCCTCCTCCTGGCTCATGCCGCGGGCGCGGTAAACCAGCTCCAGCTCATTTTCCTGCACATCCAGCTTCGGCACCGCTCCCGCCGTGTCCTCCGCCGGGGCGTTAGCCGCGAGCAGCTCCTGCTGGCTGGACACCGACACATACTCGCCGGCCGCCATGGACAGCGCACCGGCTAACAGCCCGGCGATACCGGTAACCAACACCACGTTCGAAGGAGCGCCGGTTCCCACCATGCCCAACACCAGGGCGAGGTTCGAAACTAGCCCGTCATTTGCCCCGAAGATCGCCGCCCGGAAGTCCCCCGACATCCGCGCCCTGCCACGCGCAGCTAAGCCGCGGACCACCTCCGCGTGGATAGCCTCATCCGCGAGAATAGAATCAGCCGCGTCGATATCCGCCACCCCGCTGCGGCGTTCCTCCGCCGACTGCAGCAGCGCAAGCACGAACACCGAACCGAAGCGCTCCGCCAAGAAGGCATGCATCCGTGTGCTGAAGCTCGCCTTCTGCGGCAGTCCAACGTACTCCCCCAACCGGGCGCGCCAATAGGCCTCGTGCCGGGCCTCCGCTTCAGCCAAGCCCAGCAGGATCTCGCGCTCCTCACCTGTCTTCTTGCGCGCCAGCTCGCGGTACACGGCCCCCTCCGCGCGCTCGTCGGCGAGGTAGCGCCGCCACGTGGCGATCTGCTTCTTGGTCGGCTGCTCCACTGGTTGCTCAGCCGGCAGCTCGGCAGACTGCTCGCTAGGTCGCTGACCCGGCTGATCAACCACGATCCATCACGCCTTCCTCACGCCGCGGCAGCGACGTCCTAAAAATCAGAGAAGCAGAAAAGAAAACCAGAGAACAATCCTACTTCACGCCGCCGAAACGGCGATCCCGCGAAGCGAATTCCCAGATCGCCCCGCGCAGGTGAGCCGGGGTGTAGTCAGGGAAGAGCACCTGCTGGTAGACCATCTCGGCGTAGGCCGACTGCCAGATCAAAAAATTGCTGGTCCGCTGCTCCCCTGAGGGGCGCAGGAAAAGGTCCACGTCCGGCATGTCCGGCTCGTCGAGGTAGCGGGCGAAATCCTTCTCCGAGACGTCCCGGGGCTTGATCCGCCCCTGATTCGCCTCCGCCACCAGGGCCTTCGCCGCATCGGCGATCTCCGCGCGGCCACCGTAGTTGATGCACATGTACAGCGTCATGCGCGTGTTCTGCTTCGTCTGCTCCTCCGCACGCTCCAGCTCGCTGATCACCGAGCGCCACAGGCGCGGGCGGCGGCCCACCCAACGGATCCGCACCCCGAGGGAATCCAGATAATCGCGCTGTTTGCGCAGCACATCCCGGTTAAACCCCATGAGGAAGCGCACCTCCTCGGCCGAGCGCCGCCAGTTCTCCGTGGAGAAGGCGTAGGCGGACAGCGCTTCAACGCCCAGCTCCAGGCACTCCTCCACCAGGCTGATCAGCACCGACTCGCCGCGCTTGTGGCCCTCGGTCCGCGCCAGGCCGCGCTCCTGCGCCCACCGACCGTTGCCGTCCATAACCAGCGCGATGTGCCGCGGCACAAGTCCCGTGGGGAGGCTGGCGATCTGTTCTCGGGTTGCGGTTTCGTTCTTCACAACAGCCATTGTGCCAGCCCCACCCCGCGGGCTTGTTCTTCCCTCCCGCGGTTACCCCATTGTGTGAGGACGACGCCACCGGTCGGCGGGCGTTTCCCCCCGGGGCCGGGTCCGATCGTTTTAGAGGGCTGCGTAGGCCGGGCAGGCGACCTCCAGCTGCTGACGGACGTGTGCCAGCAGCAGTTCGTGGGCCACCCGCACGTTGCCTGGGTTGGCCGCGACCTGGGCGGCCACTGCCAGCCGGTCGTGGGCCAGCAGCCACAGCAGGCGCACCGCCTCGGGCGGCGGGGTGGCCGAGCCCGGTGGGCGGCACAGCACGCACACGCTGCCTCCGGCGCGCGGGTGGAAGGCCCGGTGCGGCCCACGGCGGCCGCATTGGGCGCAGTCCACGAGGCTGGGCATCCAGCCAGCTTCTGCGAGCCCGTGAAGGACGAAACGATCGGCCACGCTCACTGGGGGCAGTTCTGGGGCAGCCGGGTCGGCCCCGGCGAGGAGGGCGAGGCCTGCGTCCAAGCTGGAAAAGACAGCGTCAGAGGACCCTTCCGCGGTGGAGAGGATCTGGGCGAGCTCCAGCATCGCGGTCCCTGCGAAGTATTTGTCCACATCCTCGACGATGGGTCCGGCGTAGCTCGCCAGGGAGGCGGCGTCCGTGATCTTGCCGAGGCTGCGGCCCCGGTACACCTGCACATTGACCTTCGAGAAACGATCGAGGCGGGCCCCGAAGCGGGATTTCGTCTTGCGGATGCCCTTAGCGACCGCGCGCACCACCCCGTGGTTACGGGTCAGCAACACGAGGATGAGGTCGGCCTCCCCCAGTTTGTAGCTGCGTAAGACGAACGCCTCGTCCCGAAAATTGGGGCGAGGCGAAAAAGATGACATAGCTGACAGGCTACCGCTTGAGCCGGCGACTTAGACGATGAGCTCAGGGTGCGCGTCGGAACGGCGCCGGATCCGCTGCCAGGCGGTCGCGGTCGCGGCGAGCGCGGCAACCATCTCCAGGGCCACGCGCAGCAAGGCGATCTCGATGAAGGCGACGACGGCGTAGAGCACGCCGGAGACCAGAACGTTGGCCACGTTCGGCTCGAAACTGATCTCCGGGGAGCTGGTGAAGAACTCGGAGCCGTCGAAACCATTGATGGAGATGCCCACCCCACTCAATCCGATCATCGAACCGAAGGTCATCACCACCGCATTCACCAGAATGATCACGATGCCCAGGATGTACAGCACCCGAATAAAGCCGGGGGAAAGGATTCGGTTGAAGCCGAAATCCGTCAGCGTTCGAAGGAAGGCCCCCGGTTGGGCAGGCTGGCTAGTTGTGCTCGCCATGGCTCTGCCCCGGGTTCTGGTTCTGCGCCTGCTCAATGGCGCGCAGACGCTGCTCCTGGCGCGCATCGATGGCCTGCACGGACTGAGAGGTGCGGATCAGGGAGACCGCGACTTCCAGGTAGACGCGGGACAAGGCCAGCACCGCCACCGTGATCAGCACGATCGGCGGAACAGCCAGGACGAAGACCAGCAGGCTGAAGCCCAGCGGCTGGCCGGAGAAGAACACGCTCACCGCGCCCAGCAGCGCCAGTCCCGCAGCCACACCAATGACCACGAAGAGCACCATGTACAGCACCTGAGCCACGCTCGGGGTGACGTAGCGGCGGAAGCTGAAATCAAAAAGTGCGCCGAAGAAGCTGCCGCCTTGCGGGTCCTGATCTACCGGGTAGCGCGCATCTTCGCCAGCGAACTGCGCGCGCGAGGAGAAGTCCACGCCAGGGCGTGCCTCCGGCGCTGCAACGCTGTGGTCCTCGGCACTGCCACCGTATTCCTGCGCATCGTGGTCCATGCCCTGGCCCTGCAGAAAGGTCTCATTGGCCTGCCTGGCCTGCTCAGGTGTCAGCTCGCCCGGGGTGCGGGGCGAGAAGTCGGAAGGTTGTTTCTCGGGATTATCCATGTGTACTCCTAGGATGCGCGCTCGGGCTGGTGTGCGGCGACGCACCCAGTGCCCGGGCCAGGCGGGGTTTAAAAGCCCATACGCTCCAATGCCTTCGGGTCAGACTGCCAGTTCTTCGCCACCTTCAGTCGGACGTCCAAGTAGATGTTCTGCCCCAGCATCTCGATGATCTGCAGGCGAGAGTTGTGCACGATCCGAGACAGGCGGCGGTTGTTGCGGCCCCGCAGGATAGCCTTCTGGCCCTCCCGCTCCACGTAGATCACTGCGTGCACATTCAGCACGCCCTCCCTGGTCGGCGACGGCAGGATCTCGTCGACCTTCACAGCCACCGAGTGCGGCAGCTCGTGTTCCAGTCCGCTCAACGCGGCCTCACGGATCAGCTCCGCGATTCGGGTCTCGGTGTCGTCGTCGGTGACGTGGTCATCCGGGTAGAACTTCGGCCCCTCGGGCAGCTTCTCAGCGATGACGTCCACCAGGGTGTCCAGCTGGAATCCGTCCTGGGCGGAAAGAGGGACGACGTCCACCTCGGCGCCATCGAGCGCTTCGGTGAGCATGGCGTGCAGGCCGAGCAGCTGCTGGCCAACCCGGTCCTTGGAAACCTTGTCGGTCTTGGTGAGAATGCCCATCAGCGGCACCTTGGGCGCGACCTGACGGACGTTCTCCACGATCCAGCGGTCGCCGGGGCCGATCTTCTCGTCGGCTGGCACGCACACACAGATCAGGTCCATGTCCACGTAGGTTTCCTTGACCACGTCGTTGAGCCGCTCGCCCAGTAGAGTCCGCGGCCGATGCAGGCCCGGAGTGTCCACGACGACGATCTGGGCCTTCGGCCGGTGCACGAGCCCGCGGATCGGGTGGCGGGTGGTTTCGGGTTGGTCCGCCGTGATCGCGATCTTCTCCCCGACCAAGGCGTTGGTCAGCGTGGACTTGCCGGTATTCGGCCGGCCCACGAAGCTCACGAAGCCGGAGCGGAAGCCCTCGGGCGTGTCGAAGCCGAGCCCAGCACCCGCACTGTCAGTCGCGGGGTTGCCTGCTGCTGGGCTGGCAGCGGCGTCTGCGGGGAGCATCGACTCATCGGGGAAATTCATCTCGCTAGTCACCCTCCCCATTCTGCCCTACTGCAGGCTGCGGGGCGGAATCATCTCGCCGCGGGGCAGCCCCGCCGGAACCGGTCTGGTCCACCGCCTCGGCGTTATCCTCATCGGCATGTTCCTCCCCCGGGGCCACCCGGCTGACGACCGCGGATTTCACGATATAGCGCCCCCGCTTATTGTGGCCGCCCTCGAAGACTAGGTGCAGCCCAGCAGTCGTGATCTCTGCCCCCGGCATCGGCACCTTGCCCAGCTCGAGGGCACCCAGCCCAGCCACGGTGTCGGCCTGGTCGTGCTGCTCCTCGCTGAATTCGATTTCCGTAGCCCGCTCCGGAACCCAGCTGCGGTCCTCCCAAGAGCTTTCTCCGCCACGTTCCTCGTGGTCTGTCTCCGCATTGCCGGATCCGCCACGGGAGGAGTCTTTCTGCTCGCCGTGGTGAACGCCCTCGTAGCTCTGCTCCCGGAAAAGCTCCTCCAGCTCTCCCAGGGACAGCCGTGAGCTAACCCGGTAACGGCCATCGCCCAGTTCTTCAATCGGCAGGTCCTCGTCGGCATCGTACTCGTCGGAAATTTCGCCGACGATCTCCTCCAGAATGTCCTCGATGGAGATCAGGCCCGCGACCGCGCCATATTCGTCGACCAACATCGTCAGGTGCACCTGGTCGCGCTGCATGTCCTCGAGCAGGTCGGTGAGCATCCGGGAATCGGGGACAAAGCTCGGCTTGCGCATCACCTCGGTCACCGGAGTGTGACGGCCGGCGTCCTGGTCGTGGTAAGTCTGCGCAACCAGGTCTTTGAGGTAGACGATGCCGACAATGTCGTCGACGTCCTCGCCGATCACCGGGAGACGGGAAAGCCCGGAGCGCACGCACAGGCTCGTCGCCTGACCGGCGGACTTGCTGTCCTCGATCCACACCATCTCCGTGCGCGGCACCATTACTGCACGCGCAGTCGTATTCGTCAGATCGAAGACAGACTGGATCATCCGCCGCTCGTCGGTCTCCACGATGCCGTGCTCCGTGGCGATGTCCACCATCTCCCGCAGCTCGATCTCCGAGGCGAACGGACCATCCCTAAAACCACGACCCGGGGAGAGCACCGAACCGGCGCGCACCAGCCCGCGAGCGAGAAAACCGAAGACCCGGTTCACCCCCAGCAGGAGTGGGGCTGCGGCCAAGGAAACGGAGTAGGGGTTCTGACGTCCCAAAGTACGGGAAAGCACGCCGATGACGACAAAGTTGATGAACGCCGTCAGCAGAATCGCGGCGATCAAGGACCAGGCGTGAAGGCCAAAAATCTCGACGAACACCGCCGCCATCAATGCCGTGCCCGTGACCTCGCACAGGGTGCGCAGCAGGACGAGCAGGTTGATGTGCTCCGCACGATGCGCCATGACCTTGGCCAGGCGGCGAGCCCCCGGACGCTCATCCTTAACCAGTGTTTCGACCCTCGCCGGAGAGAGCGAGGATAGTGCGGTCTCAGCCAGGGAGAACACCGCGCTGACCGCGAGCGCGAGGATCAGGCCGATAGTGCCAGCTAATATCCAGGTGTCCATTTACTTCGGCTCGGTTTCTGATCCGGAGCTCAAGGAGCTGCCGGAACCGGAATCGTCCCGGTCCGCCGCACTCGGGAATGCCGCGGCACCGCTCGGCTTCGGGCCAAACTTCACGCCGCGCTCCTCCTGGGAGTCGTACCAATTCGCCAGGACCTCGTTCTGGATGGAGAACATCTGCTGCTCCTCCTCCGGGGTCACGTGGTCAAAGCCCAGCAGGTGCAGCACGCCATGCACAGTCAGCAAGTCCAGCTCGTGGGCCAGGGAGTGGCCGGCGCGCTCGGCCTGACCCTTCGCAAAGCTCGGGCAGAGCATGATGTCGCCCAACATTGCCGGGGAGACCGGCGGGCCGTCCTTGCGGCCCCAGCCCGGGGTGAGCTCATCCATCGGGAAGCTCATGACGTCCGTCGGACCCGGTAGGTTCAGCCAGCGCAGGTGCAGGTCGGCGATGGTCTCCTCGTCCACGATGTGGATGGACAGCTCCGCGCTGGAGTGGACGTCCATGGTCCACAGCGTGTAGCGGGCGACGTCGATCAGCTCTTCCTCGTTGATCTCGCCCCAGCCGGATTCGTTAAAAACCTCGATGCTCACTAGCGGGTTCTCCATTCCTGTTCTTCTTCACGGTCCAAGCGGGCGAGCTCCTCTTCGGCTTCGAAGCGCTCATAGGCGTCCACGATGCGGGTCACCAGGCGGTGCCGGACGACGTCATTGCTGCTCAGCTCGGCGAAACGGATGCCGTCCACCCCATCCAGGATCTCCTGGCTGGCCGCCAGTCCGCTGCGCTGTTTCTTCGGTAGATCCACCTGGGTCAGGTCGCCGGTGATGACCATCTTCGACCCGAAGCCCAGCCGGGTGAGGAACATCTTCATCTGCGCGGGCGTGGTGTTCTGAGCCTCGTCCAGGATGACGAAGCTGTTATTCAGCGTGCGGCCGCGCATATAGGCCAGCGGAGCGACCTCAATAACGCCGGATTCCATGAGCCGCGGGATGATCTCGGGATCCACCATCTCCCGCAGCGCGTCGTGTAGGGGGCGCAGGTAGGGGTCGATCTTGTCGCCCAGGGTGCCGGGCAGGAAACCGAGGTTCTCCCCCGCCTCCACGGCTGGGCGGGTCAGGATGATCCGGGTGACCTCCTTGGCCTGCAGCGCTTGCACTGCCTTGGCCATCGCCAGGTAGGTCTTGCCCGTGCCTGCGGGGCCGAGCCCGAAGACGACCGAGTAGTTGTCGATCGCCTCGACGTATTCTTCCTGGCCGAGGGTCTTGGGTCGCACCGCCTTGCCGCGGTAGCTGACGATGGGGGCAGCCTTGTAGTTCAGCGCCGCGCCCTGCTCGTCGAGCATCTCTATGATGCGGCGAGTGACGTCCGGGGTGACGGCCTGGCCGTGATCAGCGATGGCGGCCATCTCCATCAGGATCTTGCGGGTACGGCTCACCTCGCTGGCCTCGCCTCGCAAGACCAGGTGGTTGCCCCGGGTCAAGATGTCTGCGTCGACGGTGTCTTCGACGATCCTTAGATTTTCATCTGCTGGACCGGAGATGGCCAGCACGGCTTCTGGGGGAAGTTCAAGAGTGGAGCTGGCGACTCGCGGGCGTGGTGACTGCGCTGCGTGGGCTCCGTTGGGGCGGACATTATGAGGAACCATATGGGCTTTATCCTACCGCGCCCCAGCGGTCCGTGAGGGCGCCAATCGCACCCAGCGCCACCGCGCTGGCGGTGGCCGTGCGCAGCACCTCGGGGCCGAGGACGACCGCTTGGCCGCCGAGCTCCTCGAGGGTCGCCAGCTCGTCCGGGGCGATGCCGCCCTCTGGCCCGATGACCAGCACGATTTCCTCTACGTCGGCCGCGCTCTCGACGAAGGAGCGGAAGCTGCCGCGGGCATCCTCGTGAAGCATCCCGAGGCGCGCGGTGGGCACGGGGCTCGCTAGCCCCGGCACCAGCTTTGGCAGGTCGGTGAGATTGCGCAACAGCCCGGTAATCTCGGGAAGGACGAGCCGGCGGGACTGCTTGGTGGCTGCGAAGGCGGTTTTCTCCCAGCGAGCCAGAGCCTTATCTTCCTTCTTGTCCCAGCGAGCGATGCAGCGGCTGGCCGCCCACGGGATGATGCGATCCGCCCCGGCCTGGACCATCAGGTCCACCGCCAACTCGGAGCGGTCGGACTTCGGCAGCGCTTGGACGATCGTCACCCGAGGCGTGGGCTGTGGCAACTCCAGCAGCTCCGAGACGTGCACGCCCGCAGCCGAGAACGTGCCACGCACGGCGGTGTCGACACCGTCACTGACGATGACCGCTTCCCCGTCGGCAATGCGCTTGACCTGGCTGTGGCGGGCCTCCGACCCGGTGAGCTGGACGGAATCACCGACCGCGACGCCTTGGGGCAGGGGCTGGATGAACACCGATTCTGTCACTAGATTCTTTCCGCTTCTTCCGCTGTGGCTCGGCTGGCCGAGCCGTGGCATGGGTGCTTAGCTAGGCCGACCTTATCGGCCTTATTGCGCCGCCTTAGGCGCGGGAGAAGTGCTTACGCAGCCGAGAGAACAGGCCACTGTGCTGGCCACCCTTCGTGTTCACGGCCACGTTCTCCTTAGAGTGCTCGCGAAGCTGCTCCAGCAGTTCCCGCTGCTTGTGACTCAGGTTGGTCGGCACGGTGACGTCCACGTGGACGATCAGGTTGCCGTGGCCCTCGCGGCGCAGGTGCGGCATGCCCTGGCCAGACAGGCGGATCTGCTCGTCTGGCTGGGTGCCGGCCGGGATCTCGACCGACTCATTGCTGCCATTCAGCAGCTCCAAGGAGGTCTTCGTTCCCAGAGCGGCGTCCACTGCCGGGACGGAAATGGTGACGTGCAGGTTATCGCCCTCGCGGATAAACATCGGGTGATCCTCGGCCTGGACCTCGATGTAGAGGTCACCGGCCGGGCCGCCGCCCGGGCCGACCTCGCCCTCACCGGCCATGCGGATGCGCATACCGTCGGAAATACCGGCCGGAATATTCACCGCGATGTCCCGGCGAGCTCGTACCCGGCCATCGCCCTGGCAGTTCTCGCACGGATCCTCAATCATCTCGCCGGTGCCGCCACAGCGGTGGCACGGGCGGGCGACCTGCACGCGGCCCAGGATGGAGTTCTGAACCTCCATGACCTGGCCCTGCCCGTGACAGGTGGGGCAACCCACCGGCTCGGACTTGGACTGGGACCCCGTCCCCTCGCAGGGCTCACACAGCACTGCGGTGTCCACGGTGACCTCGTGCTTGATGCCGGAGTAGATCTCCTCCAGGCTCAGCGAAATGCGCAGCAGCGCATCGTTGCCGCGGCGCACCCGGGGGACACGCTGGCCAGCTCCCCCGCCGCCACCGCCGAAGAAGGCGTCGAAGATATCTCCAAAGCCGCCGGTGCCGAAGCCACCGCCGCCGCCCGGCTGGCCGAACCCCTGCTCCTCCGGGTCGCCTCCGGCGTCCACGATCTGGCGCTTCTGCGGGTCAAGGAGAACCTCCTGGGCAAGAGTCGCCTCGCGGAACTTCTCCGCCGCGTCCTCGGACGGGTTGACGTCCGGGTGGTACTTGCGGGCGACCTTGCGATAAGCCTTCTTGATCTCCGAATCGGTGGCGTTATGGTCCACGCCCAGAATGCCGTAATAGTCACGGGCCACGGTGAGTATTATCCCCTTTTGCTCGCTATCGAAACCAAACTTGCAGTCTACTCCCCGGCCAGAATCCGGGATACATAGTGCGCCACTGCGGTCACCTTAGACATCGTGCCGGGGTAGTCCAAGTGGGTCGGTCCCAGCACACCGAGCCCGCCCATGACCGCGTTTTCCGCGCCATAGCCGGTGGAGATCACCGAGGCGCTGCGCAGTTCTTCGTCCTCGTTTTCCTCGCCGATACTGACCTGAATGTCCATGTCGCGAACCCCGGAGAGGAGTTTGAGAACGACGACCTGCTCTTCCAACGCTTCGAGCACCGGGGTTAATTCCCCCACCCGAGCAATATTCGGGGTACCAGCGAGAATGAGCCGGTCGTTGGGGCGCTCCACCATGGTCTCCATCAGCACGGTTGCCACCGCGATCAGGGCCGGCCGCAGCTCCGCGGGCACCGTCTTCGACCTAGCCTCCTGGGCCAGGGAGGCGATCTTCGCGCAGGCCTCCTCCAGGGTCAATCCGACGACGCTGTGGTTCACCAAGTCGCGGACGCGCGGCAGGTCGGACTCGGCAAGCGGTTCCGCGAGGTCGACGTTGCGCTGGTCCACCCGCCCGGTGTCTGTGATGAGGACGACGAGCAGGCGGTGGGTGGTCAGGTGCACGAGCTCGCAGTGCTTCACTCGGCCGATGCGCATATCCGGCAGCTGGACGACCGCCACCTGGCGGGTCAGTTGAGCCAGCAGCTGCACGCTGCGGCGCAGGACGTCCTCCAGGTCCACCCCGTGCTCCAGAAAGTCCAGGATCGCCCGACGCTCAGGCACGCTCATCGGCTTGACCGCGTGGATGCCGTCCACGAAGTGGCGGTAGCCCTTCGCGGTGGGGATGCGCCCTGAGCTGGCATGCTGCTGGGTGATGTAGCCGTCCTGCTCGAGGGCGGCCATGTCGTTGCGGATCGTCGCGGAGGACACGCCCAGCTGGTGCCGGTCAAGGAGCATCTTGGAACCCACTGGCTCCTGCAGGGAGATGTAGTCCGACACGATGGCGCGCAGCACCTCGCTGCGGCGTTGCTGGGTCGACAGCGACGCGCGATTCTTCGGCACGCGATTAGTCACGGAAAAGCTCACCACCATCTGTTCTGCTTCTCCCTCAGCCTAGGCGAAAGGCCGGGTTCACTCCATGATCACTCTATGGCGAGCAGCAGATCGGTAACGATGCCGTCCACCAGGTAGCGGCCCTGCTCCGTGACCCGCAGACGCTGTGCGTGCGCATCGACCTCGAGCAAGCCCAGGCGCTCGTAGCGCTCGATTTCCGCCTCGGCTCCTGCCAGCCCCGCGAGTGCGACTCCCTCTCGCAGACGCAGACCCAGCATCAGGTGTTCGGTGGCCAGATCTGCTTGGCTCAGTGGCTCGAAGGTCACCGCTGGCAGGTCGCGGCGTTCCATGAGGGCCTCCCAGTAGCGGGCAGGGTACTTGGCGTTGACCAGGCGCGCGATGCCGGAGAAATCCTCCGCGCCTGCGCGCCCCGCAGCCTCGACCGGTAGGTACTGCGCCGCCGCGTCCTCACGCAGCCGCACGCAGCCGTGGGCACCTGGGCCCGCACCCCACCACTGACCATCGCGCCAGTAGATGAGGTTGTGTTCGCACTCCCCGCCCGGCTTAGCCCAGTTGGAGACCTCATACCACTGGAAACCTGCCTCGACGAGACGCTCGTCAATCATGCGGTAGCGGTCGGCGTAGACGTCCTCATCGGGTGCCGGCAGCTCCCCGCGCCGGACCTTACGGGCCATCGCGGTGCCGTCCTCGACGATGAGGGAATAAGCGGAGACGTGGTCCACGTCTGCCTCGATGACAGCATCCAAGCTGCGGGCCAGATCCTCGTCGCGCTCGGTGGGTGTGCCGTAGATCAGGTCCAGGTTCACGTGCTCAAAGCCTGCGGCCTTGGCTTCCGCCACCGCCTGTTCCGGGCGACCGGGTGTGTGCTGGCGTTCCAGAACCTTCAGCACGTGTCCAGCCGCCGACTGCATGCCAAGGGAAATCCGGTTGAAGCCTGCCTCGCGGAGACGGGTGAAAAATTCCGGGCTCGTGGACTCCGGGTTGGCCTCGGTGGTGACCTCCGCGTCCGGGGCCAGGCCGACGGTGCGGCGCACTGCGTTGAGGGCACGCACTAGCCCCTCGGCCCCCAGCATGGAGGGGGTGCCGCCGCCGAAGAAGACGGTGCTCACCCCGGGGTCGGATTCCCCCTCGTAGAGTCCCCGCCGGTCCCAGGCCGCTGCCGCCAGTTCAAGTTCCACCTCGAGCGCGTCGAGGTAGCCGGCCGGGGTGCGCCCCTGCGCGGACCCCATGCTGGCGGGATCGGCGGCCAGCTCCGCGGGGGTATAGGTGTTGAAGTCGCAATAGCCGCAGCGCGAAGCGCAGAACGGCACGTGGATATACAGCCCGCTGGTCATGCCCAGCTACACTACCCGGCCGCGCCGCTTCGTCAGCTTTGAGATGAGCTGCTCGATGCGGGCCCGCTCGGCGAGGAACTGCGGTGGGGCCTCCCCGCGCATGGCTTGTGCCACGGCTGGCTGCTTGGCCACACCCTCCTGCCAGTGCGTCACGATCTCCCGGGTTCGTTTCTCCGCCTCGTTGAAGACCTGCGGCAAAAGCACGGCTTGAGCGTTAATGGCCAGGTCGGTCTGCTGGACGACCCACTCGGAGAGCTCCGCCAGCTCGCCGATGAGTTCCTCGTTGCGCTCGCGCAGCCACAGCCGCCAGCCGGCGGTCGTCGCCATCTGCGGCCGGGCTCCGTCGTCAGCGCGCTGCGATGAGGACGTCGCCCCGGTCGCAGCCTCAACGCTGTCAGGCGGCGGTGTGGGTGCGCCCTTGCGCAGAAAGGACAAGGTGCGTCCAGGGTGGTGGAAAGTATTGGACATCTCTCCGCTGCGCACTCCGGAGACAAAGGCCTGGCGTAGGCCGTTGAGCTCCGCGAGCCCCGGTCGGACCTCCTTGCGGCCCTGGCGGACGACGGAGGCAAATTCGAGCACGCAGTCCTCGACCAGCTCGCCGTCCCAATCCGCAATGGCCTGGGCGATGTGCTCGATGTGCTCGGCGATTTCATCGCCGATGTCGTAGATATTCTGGGTGAGGTCGCGCACGCGCAGCGACGCATCGTAGTGCACGTGACCTCCCTTTTTGCTTCGTCCACGACATCCGGCACTTCGCCTTCCTAGCTTCCGTTTCCCTGTAGGGCGGCGCATAAAAGGCTGTACCCGCATCACATTATGTGAGTGATGCGGGTACGTCCGGGAGGCTTGGCCGTGTCCGGGGATTTATGTGAGCTTTCGGCTCCGCATCGCCACCCGGTGGAGCGGCGATTGGGGCCGGGTAGCTACTTCTCGGAGTAGATCCAGGCGATGTCGTCGGCGAAGTTCTTCTCCACCATGAAGCGCTTGATCTTCATCGACGGGGTGACCTCGCCGCGCTCCTCCTCGAAGTCGCGGTGGACGATGCGGAACTTCTTGATGCCCTCCGCGTGGGACACCGACTGGTTGGCCTCGTTGATCGCGTCCTGAATCTCGCCGCGCAGGTTCGGGTTCTTCGCCAGCTCGCGGATCGAGGTATTGGCGGAGATGCCGTTGCGCGCCTTCCAGCCCTCCAGCGCGTCCTCATCCAAGGAGATCAGGGCGCCGATGAACTTCTGATCATCGCCCACGACCATAGCCTGGGAGATCAGCGGGGCGGACCGCAGGATGTCCTCCAACGGACCCGGGGAGACGTTCTTGCCGCCGGCGGTGACGAGGATTTCCTTCTTACGGCCGGTAATGCGCAGGTGGCCGGTCGGCAGCAGGGTGCCCAGATCGCCGGTGGCGTAGAAACCGTCCTCGTCGAAGGCTTCCTCGGTGGCCTCCTCGTTGTTCCAGTAGCCGCCGAAGATGACGTCTCCCTTGAGCAGGATCTCGCCGTCGTCGGCGATGCGGACGGTGTTACCGCCAACGGGGCGGCCCACGGTGCCGATGATGTTATCCGGCTCGAAGTTCACGGTGATGGCGGCGGTGGATTCGGTCAGCCCGTACCCCTCGTAGATGTACACGCCGACGCCGCGAAAGAAGTGCATGAGCTCCGCGTTGAGTGCCGAGCCGCCAGAGATGGCGTACTCCAGATCCCCACCCATGGCCTCGCGAACCTTGGAGTAGATCAGCTTGTCGAAGATGGCGTGGCTGGTCTTCAGGGCAAGGTTCGGGCCCTGTGGGGTGTCCAGCGCCTTGGAGTACTCCACGGCGATCTTCTCGGCGCGCTCGAAGAGCTTCTCGCCGATCTTGGATCCATCGGAGGCCTTAGCACGCATGCCCGCGTGGACCTTCTCGAAGACGCGTGGCACGCCCAGAATCATGTTCGGATTGGAGCGCTGGAACTCGGTGACCAGGGTGCCGAAGTCCGACCAGTGGGTCTGGGTGCAGCCGGTTGTGAGCAGCAGGTAGGACACCGCGCGGGAGAGCACGTGGGCCAGTGGCAGGAAGGTCACCGCGCTCTTGCCCGGCCTACCCAGGCGACCAATCGGGTGGGTTCCCAGGCCGCGGGCCTCGCTGAGCCAGTTGGAGTGCAGCACCATGCAGCCCTTCGGTCGGCCGGTGGTGCCGGAGGTGTAAACGATGGAGCAGACATCGGAGGTACGCACGTCGGCGATGCGGGCCTCGACCTCGTCCTGGGAGATCTTCTTGTCGCGGCCGTCGTTGATGAGGATGTCGACGGCGCCGCGGTTGATGCCCAGCACGCGGGTCAGCGGTTCCTTCTCGGTGGGAGTGCCGTCCTCGGGGATGAAGTTCTCGAGACGCTCGCAGTGCTCCTGGCTCTCACCGACGGCGAAGCTGGCGCCGGAGTCCTGCACGATCCAGGCGCACTGGGAGGTCGAGGAGGAGGGGTAGATCGGCACGGAGATCGCGCCTGCCGCCTGGATCGCCAGGTCGAGCAGCGACCACTCGTAGCGGGTTTCCGACATGATGACGATGCGATCCTTGGCCTTCACCCCATTGGCGATGAGGCCGCGGGCGACGGCGTAGACCTCGTCGAGGAACTGGGTGGTGGTGACATCCTCCCAGTCGAAGTTCTTCGGACGACTGAAGACGACCACGCTCGGGTGATCTTTCTGCAGGTCACGCAGCGCGGTCAGAATTGTCTCGTTCTCGCCGATGGTATACAGCGGTTCTGAGGTGTATCCCGTCCTCATCATTCTCCTTTATGGGCCGTAGCTCAGTAATAGATTTCGCTACAGCTATAAAAACACACATAAGTGGCGCAGATCACTAAAACGCCAATTTTCCCGAGTCGCGCATCTTTGCGGGCCTCCCCCACCGCCGAGGGCTGAGGACCTTAGAGGACGTTAGCCGCGAGCCACGCCACGAGAAGGAGCACGAGCAGCAGGGCAAGGGCCTGCCGAACCTTCGAATGGTGCTTCATGGTTTCCTAAACACTCTCCTGTTCACCGCAGCGCCCGGCATCTGCACCGGCGCCACGCTCTGGCTGAGAACCCGAGGACCGTTGGGCACGCCCCGGGGTCGCAGGTTTGTCAACCTGTGCTGCCAGCAGCTTCACACTCTCTGGCCCCAGTACCTCCGCCTCCTCAGCGCTTCGGGGAATGATCCTCCAGAGCACCTTATTGAGCAGCCAGGATACGCCCCCGGCGAAGGCAAGCAGGAGCGCCACCACCACCGGAGCCTGGATCCATACCGAGGCGTTGATCAGCCAATTCATGTTCTCACTACCGAGAATCTACTCGTTGCGCGCGCTTAGCCGTTAACCGTGCCGGCCAAGCCACGGCGGCGCAGCAGTGGTTCGACGCTGCGCTGGCGGCCACGGAACATCCAGAAAGCATCCTCGTAGTCGATGGTCGCACCGCGCGAGAGGATCATGCGACGGAAGCGCTCCCCAGCGAAACGGACGTCGTCCAGATCAATCTTTTCAGCTTCGGCACCGCCGGTCCTCGCCCCATCGTCAGCATCCAACGACGCCTCCCGGGCGGCTCCGGTGTCAACGAAGGCCTGGAAACCATCGGCGTCCAGAACTTCCGCCCAGAGGTAAGACCAGTAGTCCGCCGAGTAGCCGCCGGCGAAGATGTGGTTGAAGTAGGCGGAGCGGTAGCGCGGGGCGATCTTATCCGCGATATCGATGCCAGCCTCTTCGAGCGCGCGGCGCTCGAAGGCGGCGATGTCCGTAACCTGGGCGGCCTCGTCTTCGGTGAGCTGGTGCCAGGCAAGGTCCACCACGCAGGCGGCGACGTACTCGGTGGTGGCGAATCCCTCGCCCCACTGCGCCTGCTTCTGGACGGCGGCGGCCAGCTCGGCGGGCAACACCTCGCCGGTGTCCACGTGCTTGGCGTAATTAGCGAGGATCTCCGGCTGCAGGGCCCAGTTCTCATTGATCTGGGAGGGGAACTCCACGAAGTCGCGCGGCACGGAGGTGCCGGACAGGCTCGGGTAGCGAACCTCGGAGAGCAGACCATGCAGGGCGTGACCGAACTCGTGGAAGACCGTGGCCACCTCGTCGAGGCTCAGCAGCGCCCGTCCCACCTCACCCGGCGCGAGTTCGGCAGGCTTGGCGATATTGAGGACGTTGACGACCACCGGCTTGGTTCCCAGCAGGTCGGACTGGTCCACGAAGCTGCTCATCCACGCGCCACCCCGCTTGGTGGGGCGGGCGTACATGTCCGTGATGATCAGGCCGATGCCCTCACCGGGGGTCGCTCCCGGGTAGCTGCTGTCTGCGCCTTCGCGGGCCTCCCAGACCAGGGCCTCCGGGTGGTAGCCCTCGAGGTCTGCGCGGCGGATAACCTCGATGCCATAGAGGCGCTGGGCGGCGTAGAAGGCGCCGTCAACGAGCACCTGGTCCAGTGGGAAGTAGCTGCGCAGTTCCTCTTCGTCGACCGAGAGCTCCTCCTGCTTGAGCTGGGCGGACCAATAGGCCCAATCCGCGCCCGTGAGCTCTGGGTTTTCCTCGCCGGTAGCGCTGGTGGAGACGGCCTGCTTGTCCAGCAGTCGTTTGTACTCGCCGTGGGCATTGCTCACCGCGGCGGGAATCACCTGATTCAGCAGCCCCTTGACGGCCTCGACGGAGCCGGCAGTTTCCTCCTCCGCCACGAAGTCAGCGTGGGAGGCATAGCCCAGCAACTTGGCGCGGCGGGCTCGCAGGCGGGCGATCTCCTTGAGGGTCTCATCGTTGGCAGTGCCAGCACGCTGCAGGGAGGCCTCGTAGACCCGGCGGCGGACCTCCGGGTTCTCGAGAGACTCCAGGATGGGCTGCACACTGGGCAGTCCGATCCGGATGAGCCAGCCCTCCTCGCCGGCCTCCTTCGCATCGGTGGCCAGCACCTCGCGGGTAGCCTCACTAAGGCCCGCGAGCTCCGACTCCTCGGTAATCAACACGGCGGAGGCTTCGGTCTGTTCCTGCAGGACGCGGCCGAAGCGGGTGGATAGCTCGGCGAGGCGCTCGTCGATCTGCTTGAGCTCGTCCCGCTGCTCCGGGGCGAGTTCCGCCCCGCCCCGGCGGAACTTGCGGCGCCAGTAGGCCATGAGCGCGGCCTCCTCGCTCCCCTCCTCGATCTGAGTGTTCTCGTCGACCTGCTTGATGCGCTCCCACAGCGCCTCATTGAGGTAGAGCTCGGAGAAGTGCTTCGCCAGGGGCGGGGAGACCGCTTCTTCCACGTCGCGGATCTCCGGGGTGGCCATCGTGCCGGCGTAGTTGAAGATCACCGCGAGCACGCGGTCGAGCATCCGCCCGGAGGCTTCGAGGGCCTCCACGGTGTTCTCCCAGGTCGGTTCCTCGGGGTTCGCCGCGATGGCGGCCACTTCCGCAGCGTGATCGTCCACAGCAGTGAAGAAGGCCGGAACGAGTTCGCTGACCTCGACGTTGGCGAAGTCCGGCAGCTCGTAGGGAAGGCTGGAAGGCGTGTCGAAATCTAACATGCGCTCCAGTGTAGCGACCTGCCCAGACACGACCGTGGGGCCGGTGGGCGGGCGCCTAGGAACTAATCATCCTTGGAAACTTCCTTGGCGATGATCGCCAGTGGCTCGAGGGAGCGCACGGACGGGTCCAGGCCAACACCCGGGACGACGATGAACTTGTTCTCGCGCACCGCCTTCATATTCTTGGTCGCGGGCTCGCGCTTGAGCTCGTCGATCTTCTCCTGTGCGGTATCCATCGGCAGGCCTCGGCCAGAGATGTCGGCGACGACGATGTAGTCCGGGTCCTTCTCGGCGAAGGCCTCCCAGCTGACTTCGTTGCGAGCCTCCTTGAGGTCCTCGAAGACGTTGGTCGAGCCTGTGAGCTTCGCGATGTCGTTGGAGATGCCGTAGCGGCCGTCGACCCACGGGGCGGCGTCATTGATGTTGAAGAGGAACGCCAGCGACTTGCCAGATTTCACATCTGCGTTATCGACGGCCTCCTGCGTCCGGTCGATGAGCTTCTTGGCCTCTTCTTGCGCGCCAAGAATTTCGCCCAGCTGCTCGTAGTCCTTTTGGAGGTTCTCGAAGCCGGTCGTGCCGTCGGCCGGGCAGTCCGTGTTGGAAACGAAGGTGCGGACCCCGTTTTCCGCCCAGAACTCACGGGTGCCGGTGAGGCTCTCAACGAAGCTGCCGCGCTGGGTGGCGACGATGAAGTCCGGGTCCACGTCAAGCACCTGTTCCGCGGTCGCGACGGTCTTGCTCAGCACCGGAATGCTGTCATAAGCCTTCTGCCACTTCGGCTGGACTTTGTCACGCAGCGAGCTGGTGCCAACCATCTTATCCTTCTGGCCCATCTCAAAGAGGTTTTCGGTGGTGGCCTGGCGCAGGGTGACGATGCGCTCCGGCTTTTCCTCGATCGAGATCTCCATGCCGCAGTTGTCGATGGTGCGCCCACCCTGGGCGGCGGTATCTTCCTCCGAGCACGCAACAAGGCCTACCGCCAGGGTCACACCGACGATGCCTGCGCCGATCCGCAGAGTTTTATTCTTCATGTTGACCTTCCTACATCACTCAGGGAAACCTCCGCCGGACCGCAACAGCCCCATCGACAGCCGACCCGCCTGTCGCTCTGGCGTTCAATCGATACTCGATCCTAGTTGAATTCTAGTTGAGCACCCGAAGCCACAGCATAGACAGAGTTGTCTACACCCCCGTCCGGGCGCGTACACTGTTGCCCATGACTAGCCACAACTCCAGCTCCCTCGAACTGCCCACCCTGGCCGAACTGCGCCTCCGCGGTACGAAGAAATGGCGCGGCTACCCCGAGGACGTCATCCCCATGTGGGTCGCGGAGTCCGACTTCCACACCTGCCCCGCCGTTGCCCACGCCATCCAGGACTGCGTGGACCGCGAATATTTCGGCTACTCCGCTGACGACGTGGAGCTGCGAGAAGCACTCGCCGGGTTCTACGAACGCCGGTTCGGCTGGAGCTTCTCCCCCGATTGGGTTCGCACCGTCCCCGACGTGGTCAAGGGTGTGACGATTGCCGTCGAGGAGCTCACCCCCGCTGGCTCCGCGATCGTGCTGCCAGTCCCCGCCTATAACCCCTTCTTTGAGATCCCCGACGTCACCGGGCGGCCCGCGATCGAGGTGGCCATGACTCCGGAGGGCACGTTCGACCTCGCGGCCCTGGAGGAGGTCTTCGCATCCGGCACCGCAAGCACACGCGGCCGCGTCGTCGCCGCAAAGGAAGCGGGAAACACAGCCGCGCCGGCCGGGTCGCTGATCTTGTGCAGTCCCTATAATCCGCTCGGCCGGGTGTTCAGCAAGGAAGAACTGCGCGACGTGGTGGAGCTGGCGGCGAAGTACAACGTGCGAGTTATCTCCGACGAAATCCACGCCCCCATCGTCTACCCGGGACACCAACACACCCCGACCGCCTCGGTCAGCGAAATCGCGGCCGAGAACACCATCACGGTCACCGCCACGTCGAAGGGGTGGAACACCGCCGGCCTTCGATGCGCCCAGATGATCCTGAGCTCCCCACGCGACCGCGACATCATGGCTCGCGTGCACAAGCTACGCACCGGGGAGGCGTCCACCATCGGAATCGCCGCTGCGACCGCCGCCTACCGCGACGACTCCGGCTGGCTGGAGGAACAGATCGACTACCTCAGCGGCAACCTCGACCTGATCGAACGCCGCCTACCCGAGGTCCTGCCCGGCGCGACATTTCACCGACCGGAGGGAACCTACCTCCTATGGGTGGACGTCCGCGACGTCCCCGGGATCGATATGGCAACGAACGGGAACAGCGAAACACCACCAGACCCAGCGGAGCAGATCCTTAAGCGGGCGAAGGTGGCCTTCAACACCGGATCCATCTACGGTGCCGGTGGTGCCGGGCGCGTGCGGATTAACGTCGCGACCTCGCGGGAGATCCTCACAGAGGCGCTGGACCGCATCGCCGCGGCAGGCTTCGGAGAGCGCGCTTAAGACCTGTCTGCCCTCTTCGCTAGGCTTCTTGGTTGGTAGACCTCAAGCCCAACAAAGGAGCACGCGAGTACATGATTGCCGCTTTCGGCAGGATCCTGCGATCCACGAAGGAGCTCATGCCCTTCTACGTGATCGTGATGATCTCGAGCATCCTCACCGCCGGCCTGGCGCTGGCCGCACCATTCCTGGTGAAAAACGCCACCGATACGATCGTGGCCTCGGTGCAGGGCGAGCTCTCCCGCGACACCGCACTGCAGACCGTGATCTGGCTGGCCGTGGCCCTGCTCGGCGTGGAGCTGGCCAGTAACCTGGTTCGCAACATCGGTGGCTGGTTCGGTGACGTGATGGCCACCCGGATGCGGCAGATCCTCTCCAACCGCTACTTCGCGAAGCTGCTCAGCCTGCCGCAGAGCTACTACGATAAGCAGGTCACGGGCACCATCATCTCGCGGCTGGACCGCTCGATCCTGGGGCTAACCCAATTCCTGCAGTCCTTTGCCAATAACTTCTTCTCCATGCTGCTCACGGTCGCGCTGATCTTGGTGATCACCGCGATTTATTACTGGCCATTGGCTCTGCTGCTGGCTGTGATCTTCCCGATGTACCTGTGGCTCACCGCGCTGACGAGCCGGAAGTGGATCGTCTGGGAGAAGGAGAAAAACGAGCACATCGATACCGCCCAGGGCCGGTTCGCTGAGGTTATCGGCCAGGTGAAGGTCGTCAAGTCCTTCGTCACGGAGCTACGCGAGCTGCGCGTCTTCCAGAAGCACTTCGACGAGACCGTGCAGATCACCCGCGTGCAGTCCCGTTACTGGCACATGATGGACACCCTCCGCATGGGCGGGATGAACATCATCTTCTTCGCCATCTATCTCACCCTGTTCTGGCAGACGATCAATGGGCGCTTCACCATCGGCGACATGGTCCTGCTCCTGCAGCTTGTGGTCATGGCCCGCCAGCCGGCCAGCATGATGAGCTGGCTGGTGGACACCGCCCAGCGCGCCGCCGCCGGTTCCCGCGAATACTTCGAAGCGATGGAGGAGCTGGAGGAGCCAACAACAGCACCCGCCTTGCAGCAAGCCTCTCGCCCAGGTGGCAGCATGCTCGTCGACCGGGAGGATGTGGACGCTGCTCTCGTCCCGCAGCTTTCAGCCCCGGAGTCGGGACCGGTCTTCGAGTTCCGGGACGTGGATTTCGAGTACCTGCCCGGCGAGCCCGTCATTCACGATGTGAGTTTCAGCGCGCAGCGGGGCCAAACGGTGGCGCTGGTCGGCGAGTCCGGCGGCGGTAAATCCACCCTGGTGAATCTCCTGCTGGGCCTGTACCAGCCCACCGCTGGGACACTCACCGTCTGCGGTAAGGACGTCTCGACGTTGAGCAGCGCGGAACTACGTTCCTCGGTAGGCGTGGTCTTCCAGGAGCCGGCGCTGTTCTCCGGCACGATCCGGGAGAACATCGCCTACGCCACCCCGTATGCCAACCAGGCAGAGATCGAGGATGCCGCCAAGCGTGCGAATGCCCACGAGTTCATCATGGGCTTCACCGACGGCTACGACACGGTCATCGGCGAACGGGGCCTGCGGCTTTCCGGCGGCCAGAAGCGGC
>DYZK01000021.1 GCA_020741275.1 Corynebacterium urealyticum | reverse complement strand
CGTGCTCGCAGAACTGGATAAGCCAGGCCGTGACCCACGCCCGAGCTTCAAGACTGCGAGCCTGGCCGAGGGAGTGGAAAAGGTCTCCGACGTGCGCCCCGGCATGGTGCTGGAGGGCACGGTGACCAACGTGGCCGCCTTCGGCGCGTTCGTCGACATCGGCGTGCACCAGGACGGCCTCGTCCACGTCTCCGCGATGGCCGACCGATTCATCAAGGACCCCCACGAGGTGGTCCACTCCGGTCAGGTCGTCAAGGTGAAGGTGATGGACGTCGACGTCGACCGGCAGCGCATCGGCCTGAGCCTGCGCCTGAGCGACGAGCCAGGTGGTGACCAGGGCTCCGGCTCCGGTCGTGCAGGTCGCCGCGGGGAGGCAGGAGAGAGGAATTCCCGGGACGGCCGGGGACGCAATCGTGGTGGACAGCGTGGCGACAATCGTGGCGGACAGCGTGGCAAGCGGGGCGGACCGCGCGGCGGAGGCTCGCAGGCCGGTGGCGCGATGGCCGCCGCCCTCAAGCAGGCCGGCTTCTAGTTGGTTTGGTTTCTGCCGAACTGGCTGGCATACTATTCGAGTTAACTATGTTCCGGGTACGAACCCGTAGGCGCGATGAGCATCGAAAAGCCGCGAGGATCCTCTATCCAGGCAAGCAAAGGATTAATCCATGCATATTCTTGACAAGGTCGATGCAGCACAGCTGCGCGACGATATCCCAGAGTTCCGCGCAGGTGACACCGTTGACGTGCACCTGAAGGTCATCGAGGGCAGCAAGTCCCGCGTGCAGGTTTTCCGTGGCGTTGTGATCAAGCGCCAGGGCTCCGGCATCCGCGAGACCTTCACTGTCCGCAAGGTCTCCTTCGGCATCGGCGTGGAGCGCACCATCCCAGTGCACTCCCCGAACATCGACAAGCTCGAGGTTCTGTCCCGCGGTAAGGTCCGTCGCGCGAAGCTGTACTACCTGCGCGATCGCCAGGGCAAGGCAGCCAAGATCAAGGAGAAGCGCTAATCTGCGCCACCGCACATTGTGCGCGTGAGAGGGGAACGGAAATCACCTCCGTTCCCCTTTTTTCTTGCCTGACTGAGGCGGTGACCCGGGGAATGGAACGTCCCAGTGCCGCAGGTGGCCGCCTGGTAGTCTGAACCCTTGTGACTACCGATCCCAAGAAGCACCAGCCCAACCCCGACGCAGCAGCCCCGCATGCAGGCGGCGCTGCACCTCAGCAGGCGGCAGGTCAAACCGCTGCGCAGCCGGGGGATGGGACAGCACGTGCGGGGGAGGGCACGGTAACCGAGAATCACAAGACCACCGACACGTCGCAGGATAAGGCCAAGGAGAAGAAGACCTACCCGTGGTGGGTGGAGATGCCCATTATCCTGGTTGCCACCATGCTGATTCTTGGCATGTTCAATATCTTCGTCGGCAGGCTCTACCTGATCCCGTCCGAATCCATGGAGCCCACCCTGCACGGCTGCGAGGGGTGCACGAATGACCGGATCTTCGTCAATAAGCTCGCCTACCTCGGTGGTAAAGAGCCGAAGCCGGGGGACGTCGTCGTCTTTGTCGGTGAGGACTCCTGGAACATGACCTACGTCTCCCAGCGTTCGGACAATGGGCTGATCAAAGGGCTGCAGAACGCCGGCAGCATGATCGGCATCATTGCCCCGGATGAAAACGCCCTGGTCAAGCGAGTCATCGCCACCGGTGGGCAGACCGTTCAGTGCCGCCCCGGCGACCCCGGCGTGATGGTCGACGGCAAGAAGGTGGACGATTCCTACACGATGAGCCCGTTGGTGAACCCGGTGGACCCGGCAACCGGCTCCGATGCCTGCCAGGGAGAGTACTTCGGCCCCATCACCGTGCCGGATGACCACCTGTGGCTGATGGGCGACAACCGCACCAACTCCCTGGACTCCCGCGGCCACGTGGGCGACGAGCACCAGGGCACCATCCCGGTGGAGAACGTGGTGGGTAAGGTCTCCGCGCGCGTGCTGCCGATCGACCGCATCGGCGGGGTCGCGCACCTGGATATCCAGCAGTAGCCATGGCGCGTCCCACCCCACAGTCGGCAGCACGCGCCCGCGGCGCCGAGCTGGTGCAGCAGGCGCTCTCCGAGGGCTATAGCTTCGTCGACGACTACCTGCGATTCCACGGCTTCTCCCACGTAGCTGGAGTGGACGAGGCCGGTCGCGGCGCCTGCTGCGGCCCCATCACCATCGCCTCCTGCGTCCTGCCTGATCACGACGTTCCCGAGCTTGCGGGCCTCAACGACTCCAAGAAGCTCACCCCGCGCCGCCGCGAGAAGCTCTTCGGCGCTATCACTGAGCACGCGGTGGCCTACAAGATCGTCCATATACCTGCCGCCGAGATTGACCAGAAGGGGATCCAGTACGCCAACATCAACGGCATGTACCGCGCCGTTGCGGGGCTATCCGTGGAGCCAGACGTGGTCCTCACCGACGCGGTGCACCTGCCGGAGCTTGCGTGCGAGCACGCGCCCCTGGTCAAGGGGGATGCGTTGTCCCCGGCGATCAGCGCCGCGAGCATTCTGGCGAAGGTGTCCCGGGACCGCCTGATGGTGGAGATGGACGGGCAGTATCCGGACTATGGCTTGGCCGGCCACAAGGGTTACGGCACGGCGAAGCACATGGCTGCGGTGCGCCTCCATGGTGGCTGCCCGGAACACCGTTACACTTACTCTAATGTCGCCACCGCACATGCCGAGTGGGCGAGCACACAACCGCGTGAGGAAGGACATCCTGGCCAGTGAGCGCTGAAGAGCTAGACGACTACGAGGCAAACGTTGAGCTGTCGATGTACCGCGAGTATCGCGACGTCGTGAGCCAGTTCTCCTATGTCGTGGAAACCGAGCGCCGGTTCTACCTAGCCAACGCGGTGGAACTCACGCCCCGTAACTCCGGCGGCGAAGTCTATTACGAGATCCGGATGTCGGACGCCTGGGTATGGGACATGTACCGCCCGGCCCGCTTCGTTCGCTACGTCCGCGTGATCACCTACAAGGACGTCAACATCGAGGAACTCGACAAGCCCGAGCTGCAGCTGCCGGAGCACTAGGGCGGCACCTCCCGCGGGTCTCCTTTTGCCGAATATCTAGCTGTTATCCACACCCCAGCGCCTATCCACAGGCTCCTGGGGTTTTCTTCTTCCCGCTTTCTTTTCAGGACGTCAACGCCCTGGCCACCGTGCTTGGCTAGCTTCACACGCTGCCCTGGTACGACAGCTGCGTGGGCAGGGCATGCGTGAAGGAATTTTCCACGCGCAGCGGAAGACAACGACAGCGAGGTACGGGGGATGGATAGCGCAACGCAGGTGGCACAGGCCGGCCGAAACGTGACCGGTCGGGGTTCGGTTCGCCAGGGTGCGGTTGGACAGGACTCGGTCGGCCAGAGTTCGCCGGATTCGACGGTGGGGGTAGGCCGCCACGGTGAGGCCCTGGCCGGGGAATACCTGGCGAATAACGGCTGGACAATCGTGGAACGCAACTGGCATTGCCGGTTCGCGGAGCTGGACATCATTGCTCTCGACCCCGCGGGCGAGATGGTGTTCGTGGAGGTCAAATACCGGAAGGACACCACGCACGGCACCGGCGTGGAAGCAGTGACACCGACCAAGCTGCGCCGGATGCGGCTGGCGGCGGGGAAGTGGCTGACAGAACAGCAGCGCGGGGTCGATGTCGTGCGCTTCGACGTCATCGACGTGGGCCCCGCCGGTGTGCGGGAACACGTGGTGGGGGTGGCGTGATGGCGGTCGGGCAAGCCAGAAGCATGGCCCTACACGGGCTGGACGGGATGCTCGTCACCGTGGAATGTGACCTGGGGCGGGGGCTGCCCGGGGTCAGCGTAGTCGGACTGGGGGATGCGGCGGTGGTGCAGGCCCGCGACCGGATTCGCGCGGCGATGATGAACAGCAGTTTGCCGTGGCCGAAATCGAAGGTCGTGATGAGCCTATCGCCGGCAGACGTGAAGAAGGAGGGTTCCAGCTACGACCTGGCGATGGTGGCGTCGATCCTGGCAGCTCAGGGCTTATCCGAACCGGGGCTGGAGCTCCTGAGTGACACGGTGGTCATCGGCGAGCTCGGATTGGACGGTACCGTGCGCGCCGTTGCTGGGGTTGTTCCCATGATTTTGTCCGCACAACGGCGGGGGATGAGTCGCATCGTGATCCCAGAAGAGAACCTGCCCGATGCTCAGCAGCTCGTCGACGTGGTTGCCGGGCTGGACATCCTCGCCGTGGGCAGCCTGCAGGAATTTCACGCATGGCTGCGTGGCTCCGGCGACATTGTTCCCGTGAGCAGACCCGTGGGCGCGCCGATCCCGGACGCAGGTCAGGGGCCACGGGACGAGGAGGTCGACATGGCCGACATCGTCGGGCAGGCCGAAGCGCGCCGGGCGCTGGAGATTGCCGCTGTGGGTGGACACGCCATCATGCTCACGGGCCCCCCGGGCAGTGGAAAGTCGATGCTCGCAGAGCGCCTGCCCACGATCCTGCCTCCGTTGTCGGCCACCGAGCAGGTCGAGGCGGCCGCGATTCACTCGATTGCCGGTGGCCGGGGAGACCTTGGCCCGATCTGGGCCGGGGTGAGACCATTCGTCGCCCCGCACCCTTCGGTGACCCAAGCCGCGCTTGTTGGTGGCGGGCCAAACCTGCAGCCCGGCGCGATCAGCCTGGCCCACCACGGTGTGCTGTTCTTGGACGAGGCCGCGGAGACCCGCTCGGGGGTGCTGGACTGCTTGCGGATCCCGATGGAGTCCCGCCGGGTGGAGATCGCGCGTGCCCGCCGCAGCGTGTCCTACCCTGCGGGATTCCAGCTGGTGATGGCGGCGAACCCGTGCCGTTGCGGCGCTGAGGATCCAAGCATGTGCACGTGTAGTTCGACGGACCGCCGCCGCTATTATGCGCGGGTCTCGGGTCCCATCCGCGACCGGATTGACGTCTTCGCACAGACCCGCAGGCAGCGGTTGATCGGCCAACGGCTCCCGGTGAGTGCGCAGGCAACGGCCACGAGTGGAGCCGACAGCGGGGAGGGACGAGCGGAGAGTTCAGCGGTGGTGGCGGAACGGGTCGCCCAGGCCAGGGAGCGTGCTTATCACCGTTGGCGACAATTCGACCTGGGGGAGGCCGTGACGAATGCGACGATTCCCGGCAGGCTGCTGCGTTCGGAGTGCGCGGCGAGTTTCGAGGGAATGGTGGCGCTGCAGGAAGCCTATGCCTCCGGTGCGCTCTCGCAGCGCGGGGTGGATCGGGCGCTGCGGGTGGCGTGGAGCCTCGCCGACCTCGCCGGGATGGCCCGGCCCGGGGTTGGGGAGGTTCTGGATGCTGCCGAGCTCTTTTCCGACACCGAGGAGGTGCCAGCATGAGCCCTGGTGGCACCACGGAGGAACTCCAGAACCTGCTCGCGTGGATCTACCTGCGGCAGACCATCGAAGCCTCAAACACGGATATTCTCAACCTCCTCTGGCCTGAAGGGTGGGAGAATCGGCTCGCGGACCGGGACGCGGGAAAGGGGGCGGCTCCCGATGTGCGGGGGCTCGCCAGCCGCATTCGCCACCGTGACCCCAGCCTGCCGCAGAGAATCCTGGAATCGACTGCCATGCGCGTGGACTGCGATCCGGAAGCCGAACTCGACGCCGCAACGGCTGCGGAGTTCCGGCTGATCACCCCGCTGGACCAGGAGTGGCCAGAGACCCTGGATCACGCCTTCGCCCGGATTGATGACCGCGGCAGCGACCAGAACTCGGCCGTCCGGGGCCTTGCCGCAGCACCCTTTGCCCTCTGGCTACGGGGCAACGGCAACCTGCGGAACTTAAGCCGCCAGTCGGTGACCGTCGTTGGCACCAGGCAGCCCAATGCCTATGGGGCGCAGCTGAGCACCCAGCTCAGCACGGACCTCGCCCTGGAGGGCTACAGCATCGTCTCAGGCGGAGCCCGCGGAGTGGACCGCTGCGCCCACACCGCCGCCCTGCGCGCCGGGGGCGCGAGCATCGCGGTGCTCGCCTGCGGACTCGACGTGGATTACCCCAGGCAGCACGTGGGGATGTTCAACCAGATCGCGGAGTCCGGGGTTGTTGTTAGCGAGTACGCGCTGGGTACCCACCCCGCTCGGCACCGCTTCCTCACCCGGAACCGACTGGTCGCCGGCCTGTCGGCAGGCACCATCGTGACCCAGGCCGCCAACCGCTCCGGGGCGCTGAACACCCTCAACTGGGCGGAGGTCATGCTCAATCAGCCCATGGTGGTGCCCGGCCCCGTGGATACAGCACTCAGCCAGGGGGTGCTCCACCGCCTGCGGGACGGCCGGGCCCAACCGGTCTGGACCGCCAGCCACGTCCGGGAGCTGGTGGAGGCCTCGAGCCAGTTCCACGCCGAGGTGCCCGAACAGCAGGCGATGGTCTTCGGCTCCGGCACCGGGGTGCAGAGCATGTCGCTGAACCAGGTCACCGTCTACGACGCAGCCGGATTGCCTGGCGGAGGCGGTGGAACGCTGCGCGACATCCAGCAGGAGACCGGGCTCTCCATCCAGCTGGTGATGCGGACACTCAAGGAACTCGACAAGCAGGGACTCATCACCAGGGAAGGGGATCGCTGGGTCCGGGTGGATGGGCAAGAGTAGCTGGGAGGCTGTTGATCTGCGGCGACAGCTCCATTGCGCGGCAACAGCTATGCTGAGCTGCATGCCGAAAGCCCGCGACCCGCAACTCCTCCTCGAGGACTACGTGGACTACCTGCGCTATAACCTCGGCCGGTCGGAAAACACGATCCGGGCCTACCAGCGGGACCTCACCGACGCCCTCGAGGGGTTGCGGGATATCGAGTCCTTCACCCTCGACCACGCACGCGACGTGCTGGGGTACGCGGCCGACGACGGCGCCAGCCGGTCCCGGCTCTCCCGTCTGGCCTCCAGCATGAAAGGCTTCGGGAAGTTTCTCGCACAGCGCGAGATACTCCCCGCGAACCCGGTCTCTGCGCTCCGGCTGCCCAAAGGGGAGAAGACCCTGCCACGCGTGATGCGCAGTGACCAGGCCCGCATTCTCCTCGATGGGCTCAAGCGTGATGCCCTCGAACCCCCGATCGCCGACCACGACGTCGACGACGCTCCAGCAGCCACCCAGCCAACAGGCGAGAAGCAACGGCGACGCGCCACAGCGCGCCGCGTGCGGGATTGGTTCATCGCCGAGCTGCTGTTTGGCACCGGCATTCGTGTTGGCGAGGCCGAGGCCATTGACGTCGAGGATTTCGACCGGGCCAACCTGCTCTTGCGTGTCACCGGTAAGGGAAATAAGACCCGCGTGGTTCCCTACGGCGGAATCATCGATGAGGCCCTCACACACTGGCTTTCCCACCGCGGTGAGCTTGTCCAGCCTGGTAATCCGGCGCTGCTCGTTGGGGTGCGCGGGGGTCGGCTCAACCAGCGTGAGATCCGCCGAGTAGTTGACCAGGCCATTCACAGCCACCCGGAGCTCACAGTGGGGCACATGTCCCCGCACGGGTTCCGCCACTCCGCGGCAACCGCCGTGCTCGAAGGCGGGGCGGATCTGCGGGTAGTCCAGGAACTTCTGGGGCACGCCTCGATGAACACCACCCAGATCTACACCCATGTGGGCGCCGAGCGGCTCAAGGCCGCCTACCGCCAAGCTCACCCACGGTCGGGAGATTAACGGCCCACACCACGAAGCCCGCAAGATGCGCCCCGCACCACGCGGACCTAGCGCAATAGACGCACACGCACTGAGCCCAAGAGCCCAAAAGGGTCGAGGTAGCGCTTTTTCCCATCCGTACCCTTGACCCATGCGCCCCAGGACAACCCATCCGGCTTCCGGGCACTATCGCCCAACAGCGCTGCATTCGCGAGCCGACCGATCCGCTGGCCCCTGGAAACCGACTCACCCTGGGAGACCTCTGGGTGCACCGGCTCGTAGGTGGTGTGCACCCCATCCCGGTGCCGGATCGTCACCACCGGCGTGCCCGCGACGGTGCCGACGAAGCTGACTTGCCCGCCCATACTGGCGAGGACGTCCGCACCTGGCGCTGCCCGCAGGTCCACGACTCGGTGGCCCAGCAGCCAGTCCTTCTCCGGAATATCGAGTGGCCGGGTCACCAGGGCCCCCGCCGCAGCCGGCGAGGTCGGGGAGTCCGTCACGAGCGGCACGCGGTGGGAACGGTTCAGCCGATCAGCGTCCCGCAGCGCGACCCCGCTATCTTGTTGCGCTTCCTCCACGGCGGAAGCCACTGGCGGAACCGGAGCCACCGCGATGGTCGACGTCAGGCTGAAAACACTGGCCGCTGCGAGCAGCCGGCCGCAGAAACGGGCGGAAGAAAGAAAGCAGGACATGCCTCCAACCTGCCGCAGGCGACGTCCTCAAAAGAAGGGCGAAGAACGGGCTGTGGACAGGGAAGATCGACGGATACACACCGGGTAGGGAACCACTTGGATTAACAAGCCAGAGCGACTAGAGTATCCGGGTGCAGTGTGCTCACGTTTCCCGCACTACCCGGGGATGATGCGCCGCGCGAACCGTGCCAGCGGAGAACACGAGGCCTACCGCTAGTGGCGATCGCAGCGACGTCAAGAACACAACACCCCGGGCAACCGGCGGCGAGATAGCGGGCAGACTGACTACACGTAGATGCCTCGTGTCCCCAACAGGTTCCACCTACGGTCCCGCTGATTGCGGGTCAATACAGGTGGCGCAGCCCGGGGAGTCTGCCGGCCGGTGGCATAAGCCGAATGGAAGTTCGTCGAGTGCGCCGAAGAAGAAAACCGTAAAACCCCAAACTTTCGAAAGCGAGGAAGGGGCGGCAACGCTACAAGGCGAAGAAAACGCTTCAAAGCTGCCCCTGTAACACCATGGCTGTTGTTACTATGCGCGAACTGCTGGATGCAGGCGTCCACTTTGGTCACCAGACCCGTCGTTGGAACCCGAAGATGCGTCGTTTCATCTTCACTGACCGCAACGGCATCTACATCATTGACCTGCAGCAGACCCTGACCTACATCGACGAGGCCTACGAGTTCGTTAAGGAGACCGTCGCCCACGGCGGCAACATCCTGTTCGTCGGCACCAAGAAGCAGGCTCAGGAGGCCGTTGCCAACGAGGCTGAGCGCGTTGGCATGCCGTACGTCAACCACCGCTGGCTCGGTGGCATGCTCACCAACTTCCAGACCGTCTCCAAGCGCCTGGCCCGCATGAAGGAACTGCAGGCTATGGACGCAGCCGAGGACGGCTACCAGGGCCGCACCAAGAAGGAGATCCTCCTTCTGAACCGCGAGCGCGAGAAGCTGGAGCGTGTCCTGGGCGGCATCGCCGACATGACCAAGGTCCCGTCGGCAATGTGGGTCGTTGACACCAACAAGGAGCACATCGCTGTCTCCGAGGCGAAGAAGCTGGGCATCCCGGTTGTCGCCATCCTGGACACCAACTGCGACCCGGACGAGGTCCAGTACCCGGTTCCGGGCAACGACGACGCGATCCGTTCTGCAAACCTGCTGACCTCCATCATCTCCTCCGCTGTTGAGGAGGGCCGCAAGGCTCGCGCGGAGCGTCAGGCAGCTGCTGCGAAGGACGCTGCCGGCGACACCGGCAAGTCCCAGGCGGACGCTGAGGCTGTCAAGGCTGAGGCCGCAGCTGATGAGAAGGCCGAGACCACCGAGGCCTAAAAAGTATTGAGCGGGGCGCACGAGCCCCGCTCGATGCCTAACACGGAAAGGCCGTATCTCGGCCTGCCCAGTGAGTGTGCTGCCCGCCGCCACACGTGGCGGGGGATTTGCCTCTAGAATTATTGGCTGACAGCACATTCATTCTTTCACCACTTCCATACGAAGGAGGGTCGCCACTGATGGCGAACTACACCGCTGCTGATGTCAAGAAGCTCCGCGAGATGACCGGCTCCGGCATGATGGACTGCAAGAAGGCACTCGTCGAGGCTGAGGGCGACTTCGATAAGGCCATCGAGATCCTGCGTATCCAGGGTGCCAAGGACGTCGGCAAGCGCGCTGAGCGCTCCGCATCCGAGGGCCTGATCGCAGTCTCCGGTAACACCATGATCGAGGTCAACGCTGAGACCGACTTCGTGGCTAAGAACCAGGAGTTCATCGACTTCGCGAACAAGGTTGCTCAGGCTGCCGACGCCGCGAACGCAAACTCCCGCGAAGAGCTGGAGGCAGTCGAGGTCGACGGAGCGAAGGCTGTCGACGCCCTGCAGGAGCTCTCCGCCAAGATCGGTGAGAAGCTGGAGCTGAAGCGCGCTGTCACCCTGGAGGGCGACAAGGTTGCTGTCTACCTGCACCAGCGCTCCGCTGACCTGCCGCCGGCAGTCGGCGTGCTCGTTGCTTACGAGGGTGAGAACGAGGAGGCTGCACGCGCAGCTGCAATGCAGGTTGCTGCTCTGAAGGCTAGCTTCCTGTCCACCGACGACGTCCCGGCTGAGACCGTCGCCAAGGAGCGCGAGATCGCCGAGGCCACCGCTCGTGAGGAGGGCAAGCCGGAGAAGGCTCTGCCGAACATCATCGAGGGTCGCCTGAAGGGCTACTTCAAGGACGTTGTCCTGCTGGAGCAGCCGTCCGTCACCGAGTCCAAGAAGACCGTCAAGCAGGTTATGGACGAGGCTGGCGTGAAACTGACCGGCTTCGTGCGCTACGAGATCGGCCAGGCCTAATCGCGCCACCGATCCCGTGGGCTTGTGGTGTGGCCTAGCCGCTTAGGCAAGCCCCATGCCACGGCATGGCGATGTTTGAGCCGCCCACCCGTTTCACACGGGTGGGCGGCTTTTATTGTGCGCTATAATCCTGTTCAACATCTGAAGCGAGACAAGGAGATTCGTTGACTAACGCGCCACAGAGGTCCGGTTTTAAGCGGGTTATGTTGAAGCTGGGCGGTGAGATGTTCGGTGGGGGAGCCGTGGGCATCGACCCAGATGTCGTTCAGAACGTGGCACGCCAAATCGCTGAAGTCGCTAACAGCGGCGTGCAGGTGGCCGTGGTCATCGGTGGTGGGAACTTCTTCCGCGGCGCGGAGCTGCAGCAGCGCGGCCTCGACCGTTCCCGCTCCGACTACATGGGCATGCTGGGCACCGTCATGAATTGCCTGGCCCTGCAGGACTTCCTGCAGCAGGAGGGCGTGGACTGCCGCGTGCAGACTGCCATTCAGATGACTCAGGTCGCCGAGCCCTACCTCCCGCTGCGTGCGGACCGCCACCTCGAGAAGGGGCGTGTGGTCATCTTCGGTGCTGGCATGGGCATGCCCTACTTCTCCACCGACACCACCGCCGCCCAGCGCGCCCTGGAGATCGGCTGTGAGGTCCTGCTGATGGCCAAGGCGGTTGACGGTGTGTACTCGGATGACCCACGCACCAATCCGGACGCTGAGCTCTTCCACGAGATCAACTCCCAGGAAGTTCTCGAGCGCGACCTCAAAGTCGCAGACGCGACGGCCTTCAGCCTCTGCAAGGACAACGACATGCCGATCCTGGTGTTCAACCTCTTGGAGCAGGGCAATATCGCCCGGGCCTGCGCCGGCGAGCGCATCGGCACGCTCGTCAGCTCCGAGGTGAAGTAGCACGCTGCAATAGTGGCGCGCGGTTGAGGCGGGCAAGAACAGTCCGCCTCGCCACACCAAACAGGGGAGTTGGGGGCAAGGGCTGCTAAATTGGTAGCCATGATGGACGAAATTCTCCTGGAATGCGAAGAGCGCATGACGAGCTCTGTCGAGTTCGCGCGCGAAGACCTCACGACGATCCGTACCGGGCGCGCTAACCCGGCCATGTTCAATAGCGTGATCGCTGAGTACTACGGTGTCCCGACGCCGATCACCCAGATGGCGACGATCAGCGTTCCCGAGGCGCGCATGATGCTCATCAAGCCCTATGAGCAGTCTCAGATCCAGGTCATTGAGAACGCGATCCGTAACTCTGACCTGGGCGTTAACCCGACCAACGACGGTCAGGTGCTGCGCGTGACGATCCCGCAGCTCACCGAGGAGCGCCGCCGCGAGATGGTGCGCCAGGCCAAGTCCAAGGGTGAGGACGCGAAGATCGCGATCCGTAACATCCGCCGTCACGGCATGGAGCAGCTCGCGAAGATCCAGAAGGACGGCGACGCGGGCGAGGACGAGGTTCGCGCCAGCGAGAACGAGCTCGAGAAGACCACCTCGAACTACGTCAAGCAGGTCGACGAGCTTGTTGAGCGCAAGGAAGAGGAGCTGATGGAGGTCTAGGGACCTCTTCAGGAGGGCTCCTTGAGCTCTTGATGGCCCTTAAGGCACCACGACACATGCCCGCTCGCATTGTGAGCGGGCATGTGTCGATAAGAGGGCAAAAGTGCACACACTCATTTGGGGCTGCCGCTGGGTGGCCGGAAAGGCGAGGTGCGGTGGCAGCTCACGCGTCGAACCCTGCATCGGAGCCCGGGGGCCCGGCCCCGGAACAGGCGGCCAATCCCGCCAAGCGGATCAACCCTGGGCGAAATCTTAAGCATGCGATCACGACGGCGCTGATTCTCGGCGCAATCGTCATCCTTTCGCTGCTCTCGCCGTTGCTGTGGTACGCCCTGCTCGTCGTGGGCATGGGCCTGGCGGTCTACGAGGTCTGGCGCCGCCTGCTGGAAGCCGGCTATGTGCTGAGCCTTCCAGTGCTCGTGGCGGGATCTACCGCGATGATCCTGCTCTCGTGGCCCTTCGGCCCCACGGGGCTGGTGGCAGGTTTTGCCAGCAGTGTGCTGCTGCTGATGGTCACTCGCCTTTTTCACCACGGCAGGCACTCGCCACCGCATAACTATGTGCGCGATATGGCGGTGGGGGTGATGGTGCTGACATGGATTCCGATGTTCGGAGCATTCGCCGCAATGCTTTCGCGGTTGGAGTCCGCCGGGGCCCCCGGGGCCTTCTACATCATCACCTTCATGTTGTGCGTGGTCGCCAACGATGTGGGCGGCTATGCATTCGGCGTGCTCTTCGGCAAGCACCCCATGGCCCCTGCGGTGAGCCCGAAGAAGTCCTGGGAGGGCTTCGCAGGCTCGGTTACCAGCGCCGCCGTGGTCGGCGCGCTCGCGGTGTCTCTGTTGCTGGGCGGCCCCTGGTGGCTGGGGATCGGGCTGGGCGTGGGGCTGTCCGTCTGCGCCACCCTGGGAGACCTGGTGGAGTCCCAGTTCAAGCGGGACCTCGGCATCAAAGATATGTCCGGCATGCTGCCTGGACACGGTGGGCTGATGGACCGCCTCGACGGGATGCTGCCCGCGGCGATGGTGACCTGGGTGGTCCTCAACCTCATCGGCTAGGCCGGGTTACTTATAGCCGCGCTTGATCTGGCGGCGTAGCTGCGTCATCCGCACGATGCCGACCATCGCCATGATCAACGCTCCTGCGATGGCAGCGATCAGCATGCCGATGCCGATGGGGAAGCTCCACTCCCAGCCGAAGAAGACCAGCTGGGCCTCCGTCTGGTTCTGCAGGATGAACACCAGCAGGAGGATCAGCAGGAGAGCTCCGATGATCAGCGCGGCCCAGGTGCTGCCTGCCACGGAGCCCTTTACGTTCTGGTGGGCACGCTTTTGCTGCTTGGGCTGTGCCGCTGGGGTGAGTTCCGTCTCGGATTGTCCTGCAGCTGGCTCGGCCTCGGCAGAAGGGGCGGGAGCGGAGGACGGTGCCTCGCCGTCGAGGGGCTCGTTGAAGCCTTCGCTCGCGGGCTGGAAATCAGGGTTCTGGGGGTTGGCGCCTGGGTTTGTCATGCTTCTATTCAAACGAACTGTGCGGTCTGCTGCCAGCCCCCGGGGCGACTAGCAACGCTTTTCTTCCGCCGCACCCTGGCAGCCGGCCTGGAATCGCGAGGTAGAGGGCATACGTGGAATAATGGGGCTCACTATGGCTACCCCCGTGAAACTGAATTTTTCTGCACCTCGCCGCGGCCTTCCGCCCAAGCACTTCGCCGACCTGACGGCTGAGCAGGTTGAGGAAGCAGTGGTGGAGCTCGGATTGCCGAAGTTCCGTGCGAAGCAGCTGTACAACCAGTATTACGGTCGGCTCGAGGGCGACCCGCTCGAGATGACGGACCTTCCGGAGGCCAGTCGACAGGCCGTGAAGGAGAAGCTCTTTCCCGCGCTGATGACCCCGCTGCGCAAGCTCGATGCCGATGATGGCGAGACTCGCAAGACGCTCTGGCGGCTGCACGATGGCACGCTGCTGGAGTCCGTCTTGATGCGCTATCCAGGTCGCGCCACCTTGTGCATCTCCTCGCAGGCTGGCTGTGGCATGGCGTGCCCATTCTGCGCGACTGGCCAGGGCGGGTTGGACCGCAACCTCTCCGTGGGAGAGATCGTGGAGCAGGTGCGCAACGCCGCCCGCGCGATGCGCGATGGTGAGGTCGCCGGAACCGAGGGCCGACTGTCCAACATCGTGTTCATGGGCATGGGCGAGCCGCTGGCTAACTACAAGCGCGTGGTCGAGGCCGTGCGCCAGATCACCCAGCCGGAGCCACACGGTTTCGGGATCTCCCAGCGCAATGTCACCGTGTCCACCGTGGGGCTGGCCCCGGCGATCCGCAAGCTCGCCGATGAGGATATGTCCGTCCGCCTGGCTGTGTCCCTGCACACCCCGGATGACGAGCTGCGCGACACGCTGGTCCCGGTCAATAACCGCTGGTCTGTCGAAGAGGTCTTGGATGCCGCCGCGTACTACGCGGACAAGTCCGGCCGCCGCGTGTCCATTGAGTATGCGCTCATCCGCGACATCAACGATCAGCCGTGGCGGGCCGACATGCTGGGCAAGAAGCTCCACAAGGCACTGGGCAGCAAGGTGCACGTCAATCTCATTCCGCTGAACCCGACCCCAGGCTCGAAGTGGGATGCGTCCCCGAAGGAGCGTCAGGATGAGTTCGTCCGGCGTGTGATCGAGCAGGGCGTGCCGTGTACCGTGCGTGACACGAAGGGGCAGGAGATCGCAGCGGCCTGTGGCCAGCTCGCTGCCGAGGAGGACTAGCTACCCCCTGGGCTCCGTAACGCCGAGACGCCTGTGCTGATGGGGTAAAAACCCCACCAGTACAGGCGTTTTGTGATCAACTTTACGCCGGAAAACCTCGACTCTGCATTCTCGGGATTGCTAAAATCCGATTAAGAGTCCATAGGTTTAGCGAAGGCGTTTAATTGGCTACTCTTAATAAAGTCACTCGTCGGCGTTTTCTGGGTTGGTCGGCTGCGGCCGGTGGCGCCGGCGCTCTGGTCGTCTCGGGCGCGGGTGACGCCCTGAGTAAGCAGTTTCTGGGCATCCCGGCGATGGGCAGGAAGAGGCTGACGAGAAGATCGTCTGGTCCGCCTGCACTGTGAACTGCGGTTCCCGCTGCCCGCTGCGCCTCAAGGTGAGGGACGGCCAGATCGTTCAGGTCATGGCCGATAACACCGGTAACGCGGAACTGGGCACCCAGCAGATCCGAGCCTGCGTCCGCGGCCGGTCGATCCGGCACCGCATCTACAACCCGGACCGCCTGAAGACCCCACTGAAGCGCAAGCCAGGCACTAAGCGGGGAGACGGCGAGTGGGTCGAGATCTCCTGGAAACAGGCCCTCGACGAGATCGCCGAGAAGATGAAGGAGAACAAGTCCACCTACGGCAACGAGGCCTTCTACCTGCAGTACGGCACCGGCGTCATCGGGGCGACGATCGCGCGTTCCTGGCCGCCCGTCGAGACCCCGTTCGCGCGCCTGATGAACCTGTGAGGCGGCTACCTCAACCACTACTCGGACTACTCCACGGCCCAGATCACCTCGGCCTACCCGTACCACTACGGGGAGTGGGTCGGTTCGAACTCCTTCGATGACGTCGCGAACTCCAAGCTCCAGGTCATGTTCGGCAATAACCCGCTGGAAACCCGCATGTGGGGCGGCGGGGAAACCTTCGTGACCCAGAAGATCAAGCAGGAGTACGGGGTCAAGACCATCGTTATCGACCCGAGGCAGTCCGAAACCTCCGTCGCGCTCGCCGACGAATGGGTGGACCTGCGCCCCGGCACCGACGCCGCGCTCGTCGCCGGGCTCATCCACGTCATGCTGACGGAGAACCTCCAGGACCAGAAGTTCCTCGACAAGTACACCGTTGGCTTGGACGAGCACACCCTGCCCGACTCGGCGCCGAAGAACTCCTCCTACCGCTCCTACGTCATGGGCAAGGGACCCGACGGCATCGAGAAGACTCCGCAGTGGGCCGCGAAGGTCACCGGTGTGCCGGCCGACCGCATCACCCAGCTGGCACGCGAGATCGCCCAGGCCAAGCCCTCCGCCATTACCCAGGGCCGGGGTCCGCAGCGCCACGCCAACGGCGAGAATCAGGCCCGCGCGATCTTCCTGCTCGCAGCCGTCATCGGGCAGATCGGCATCAAGGGCGGCGGCACCGGCGCGCGCGAAAGCTCCGCGAACCTCGGCATGGCAAGCCCCTTCAACACCCAGCACGAAAATCCCATCGAGACCGCGATCCCGGTCTTCGGCTGGACCGAAGCGGTCGAACGTGGCGAGGAGATGACCGCCACCCGCGACGGCGTGCAAGGTAAGGACAAGCTCGACGTCCCGATCAAGATGATCTGGTCCTATGGAGGAAACGCCAATACCAACCAGCACGGCGACCTCAATCGCACGATCGAGCTGCTGCGCAGGGAGGACAAGGCAGAGCTCATCGTCGTCAGCGACATCCAGGTGAGCGTGTCCGCCCGCTACGCCGACTACGTCCTGCCGGACGCGTCCACCGCCGAGCAGGAGGACGTCTTCCAGCAGGGCAGTGCCGGCAACATGGAGTACACGATCCTGGCCTCCAAAGCCATCGAACCGATCCACAACACCAAGCCGATCTACGAGGTCTGCGCCGAACTTGCCGAGCTCCTCGGGGTGGGAAAGAAGTTCACCGAAGGCCGCACCCAGGAGCAGTGGGTCAAGCACACGATCGCGGAATCCGCCCGCGAGATCCCGGAGCTGCCGAGTTACGAGAAGCTCAAGGAGAGGGGCGTGTGGAAGCGGGCCGGGGAGTCGGTGATCCCGCTGAAGGAGTTCCGCGAGGACACGGCGGCCAACCCGCTCGAAACCCCGTCCGGGCTGATCGAGATCTACTCTGAGGAGCTCGCGAAGCTACGCAAGGAGTGGGAGTTCCCGAACGCCGCACCTGGTGATGAGATCACCGCGCTGCCGGAACACGTCGACACTTGGGAAGAGCCCGCGGAGGCGCACAAGGCCTACACCAGCGGCGGCAAGTACCCGCTGCAGTGCATCGGACACCACACAAAGGGCCGCACCCACTCGTCTTACGGCAACGTGGACTGGCTCCGGGACGACGCCCACCCCCAGGTGCTGTGGATCAACCCGCTGGACGTCCGCAAGCGGGGCATCAAGAACGACGACGAGGTCTACGCGTTCAACGACCGCGGCAGGATCAAGTCCGTCGCCCGGGTCAGCCCCCGCATCGCACCCGGCCTGATCTCCGTTCCCCAGGGGTCCTGGTTTGCGCCGGACGCCAAGGGAGTGGACGCCGGAGCCAGCGTCAACACGCTGACCAGTTGGCACCCATCCCCGCTGGGCGAGGGCAATGCCCAGCACACGACTCTCGTTGAGGTTGAGAAGGCCTAAGAAAGGCCGAAGGTTAGGAAAACATGGTTAAGAAGAACGCTTCCCAAGAAAACCAGCGGCTGGGTTTCTACTTCGACCAGAGCTTGTGCAACGGCTGTAAGGCCTGCCAGATCGCTTGCAAGGACAAGCACGACACCACGCTGGGTACCAACTGGCGCCGGGTCGTGGAGTACTCGGGCGGGGATTGGAACCTCGCCAACGGAGTGTTTAACCACGACACCTTCACCTACTACACATCGATCTCCTGCAATCACTGCGAAGACCCGATCTGCGCGAAGGTCTGCCCGACGACCGCGATGCACAAGGGGGAGGACGGCATCGTCACCGTCGACCCCGATAAGTGCATCGGTTGCCGCTACTGCGAGTGGGCCTGCCCGTACTCCGCTCCACAGTTCAACCCGGAGACCAAGCAGATGAGCAAGCGCGACCTGTGCACCGACCTGCGTGCGGAGGGGAAGGAGCCCGCCTGCGTCACCGCCTGCCCGTCGCGTGCCCTGGACTGGGGTCCGATCGACGTGCTGCGGGACAAGTACGGCGATATCAGCGCCGTCGCACCCCTGCCTGATCCGAGCATCACCAAGCCCAACCTCGTCATTCGCCCGCACCGCGATGCGAAGGAGTGGGATACCAACCACGGCGAGATCATGAATCGCCAGGAAATCTAGACCAGTGTTTCTGCAGGAATGGCCACTGACCTTCTTCACGATCCTGTCCCAAATGGCCGTGGGCGCGTTCATCATCCTGGGGCTCATCCAAGTGAGCTCCCGCCGGAGGGTCGGGGCAGTGGCCGATAAGGCCCGCGCCGAGGCCAAGGCGCAGGCATTGGAGCGGGTCTCGGACGCCGCGCTCTACGCGATTGGCCCGTTGATGGTGGCCGGCTTTATCGCCGCGTTCTTCCACCTGGGCAATCCCATGAACGGCATCAACGTGATTCGGGGCGTGCCGAGCTCTCCGCTCGCACAGGAAGTCATGATGGGCGTGGGCTTCGCCGTACAAGGGTTCGCCTTCGCCACCACCCAGTGGTTCCACTGGGGAAGCTCACGGCTGCGCTTCGTGCTGGCGATCGTCACCGCGCTGTGGGACCTGGCCTTCGTGTGGTCCATGGCGCGCCTCTACATGCTGCCAACCATCCCGCACTGGGACCACTGGACCACCCCGGCGCAGTTCCATGTGACCACCTTCTTGAGTGGCGCACTCGCGATCGGCACGGCGCTCGCGTGGTTCCCGAAGCTGCGGGACAAGCCCTGGCTGAACAAGCTCATGCCCGCCAACCGCCGCCCGGCAGACATGAGCGATGCCCACGTGGACTACGTCAACCGGCTGGTGCAGCGCTCGCTGCAGGGCATCGGCGTGCTCTCCGTGCTGCTGCTTCCGATCGAGCTCTTCGTGATCATCTTCGCCTATAGCCGACCAGACTCGGTCAACCCCGCGGCCTTCGCCTTCCCGACTGGGTGGTTCGTCCTGCGGCTGGCCCTACTGATCATCGGCGCTGGGCTGATGGGGCTGTTCCTGGCGCGGACCAAGCGGGACGATATCAACCTACTGCTCACACTGGCGATGACCAGCTACATCCTCGTGACGATCTCCGAGGTTATCGGCCGCTTCATCTTCTATGGCGGCATGGACAGGATCGGGGTCTGATGGGCGCCGAGCAGGACCCGGCGGCCATCTCGGAGGCCGCCTTGGTGGTGTCCCAGCTCTTCCTGACCGCCCCGAACCCCGAGTTGCGCGGGGGTCATTGCAGGACGACGACGCGCTGGCCGAGTGGCCACTGACCGACCCGCAGTCTTTTCAGGCGATCGCCATGCTGCGCGAGGCGGTGCGGGAGGGGAATGTCGATAGCCACGAGGATCTCGAGCGCGACCACCTCTACCTCTTCACCGGGATTGGCAAGCCGCTGGCCCAGCCTTTCGAGTCGCCATATTTGTCGAAGGAGGGGTTGCTCTTCGAGGAGCAGACGATGGCCGTCCGTCAGGCTTATGCAGCTCACGGGTTGCAGGTTCCGAACCCCCGGGTTCCGGATGATCACATCGGCTACGAATTTTCTTTCGTCGCTCACCTGGCAGGGCAGGCTGCAGAAGGAGACATTGGAGCGTTGCCAGCGCTGCACAGTTTCGTGGGCCAGCACCTTGGGTGCTTCGCCGGCGACGTGGCTGAGGCGCTGCGCGAGCACACCCGCACCGCGATCTACCGTGCCCTGGCCGAATTGAGTGAGGGAGTGCTGTCCCATGTCCGCGCCGAGCACTAACCCGGAGCTCCTAAGCGCGGAGCAACGCCATCGTCTCTACCGATGGGCGCGCGACTTCAACCCCGACGTCGTGCTGGTGTGTGCCGAGGCCCAACTACCGCGCTTCCCCCGGAACCACAGCCCCGTCCTGTTGCCGGGTTGCGCAGGTGAGGATCTATCCCTGGGGCCCGCTTTGCTGGCCTGCGGGGCACAACGCGTGCGTGTCCTGCCGTGCCGGGATGTCCACCCGGAACGCTGCGCGGCGGGTGTGGAACTGGTCGAAGCCCCTCGGGGGCGGGTGCTGCGCGCGGCAGAATTCCTGGACGCAACCCAGGTGCCGGTGTCCCGGCGGGCGCTGATCGGGCTGGGAGCGCTGGGGGACGGGGAGATCGTGGTGGATCCGAACGCCCCGACAATGATCCGGCTCGCCCAGGCACACCAGGTTTTGGGCACCGAGCCCCGCACAAGCATCGAGCTGGATGCCCCGCGCCTGATCGCCTCTGGTTGCCAAGCATGCGGGGTGTGCACCCAGATGTGCCCAAGTTCCGCCCTGGAGCTCACGGTCGTGGATTCGGTGGCGAGCCTCACCCAGAACCTTGCCGCCTGCAGCGGCGAGAATACGTGTGTTGCCAGCTGCCCCTATGGCGCATTGAGCGGCAGCGGCCAGCTGCGGCTCGCCGACCTGGTTGACGGGGAGGTGCGCGAACTCACTAGTTTCCCGGTCGCGCAGTGCCGTCGCTGCGGGGCGGATTTCCCGCAAGGGGTAGGGGAGGGCGGCAAGGCGAAGACCTTGTGCACCACGTGCGAGCGCACAACCGCCGACCCATTTTCTTCCTGGCTGCCTCCCGGCTTCACCCTCGACTAGCGTTCTGGGGGCGCCGGGCCGCGGTGGGGGGTGAGGTTGGCGGGGTCTGGTTGAGGTGGCGCTGGGCTGGCGTGGCACTGGGCTGGGATGAATACCGGTGAATGCAACGATGGCCCCGAACCAACATTGGTTCGGGGCCATCGGTCGTGCCAGACGCCTGGCGTGTCGCTAACGGGGTAGTTGCGCTACTCCTTGATGTTCAGCGCCAGCTTCTCCTCAGGGGTGAGGTCTGCGTACACACCGGTGTTGTTTCGCTGGTCT
>DYZK01000020.1 GCA_020741275.1 Corynebacterium urealyticum | reverse complement strand
ACTCGATGAGGTCTTGCCACAGATTGCGGTAACCCATCCGGTAGAGGTGCTCCACCAGGCCGCGGTCCTCGAGGTCGCGTTCTGTAAGCGCCCGGATTCCGCCGGGACGGTCCAGGCAGAGGCGCACGATGAGGTCATCGGCGTAGGGGCGGACGGGGGAGTCCTTATCGAACTGGAAGGAGCCCTTCGGCGCCACACCCAGCTCCTTCTTGACCGGAGCCAGGCGCACGCGCATCGCGGCATAAAAATCCGCATCGCGCATCTGGGAGACCGGGACCTCGGTGGGGGCCTGCGGGGCGAGGTCCTGCGGGGCCGCGGGGGAGCCGTCCGCCTCGCCGTTCGGGTTCGCGGCGTCCGGAAAACCGGCAGCGTCGGGCTGCTGGACCGGGGCGCTTTCCGCACCGCTGGTGGCGGCGGGCTGGCCGAAGAGCCGTTCAAACCAATTGGGCTTCCGAGAGGTCATACCCTCCAGCCTAACCGTTCGGGCGGAAAACCCCAGAAGAAGGAATACTTTGCCCGCAGAATCGTTGAGGTCGAATGGAAGCGCAAAGTTCAGCGCGGTAGACTCAAGGTTGAGTGTCAGGGTGTGCCCTGAGCAGCGCCGAACGGCATCGCGCAAAAAACGCAAAAATTTAGAAACAACACATTAGAACGAAGGCAGAAGACAATGAACCGTGAATGGATAGACAAGGATTATTACAAGGACCTCGGTGTGAGCGAAAGCGCCAGCGCCGAGGAGATTAAGAAGGCCTACCGCAAGATCGCGCGGGACAACCACCCGGATAAGCACCCCGGGGATACCGCGGCCGAGAACCGCTTTAAGGCAGCTTCCGAGGCCTACTCCGTCGTGGGCGATAAGGAGAAGCGCAAGGAATACGACGAGCTGAAGTCCATGGTCGCCTCCGGCGGCATGGGCGGCGGCTTTAGCGGCTTCGGCGGCGGTGGCGGCCGATTCGGCGGCTTTAGCGGTGGCACCGGGATGGGCGAGGAATTCAATATCTCGGACATCTTCGGCGACGTCTTCGGCGGCGCAAGCAGCGGGGGAGGCGGCGGCTTTAGCGGCTTCGGCGGCGGTGGCGGGCGGCGCCAGCGCAAACGCAGCCGGGGCGCGGACGTAGAAACCGAGATCACCCTCGAATTCCGGGAAGCCACCAAGGGCGTGACCGTGCCCATCCGGCTCACCAGCGCGGCCCCCTGCACCAACTGCCACGGCTCTGGCGCGAAGCCCGGCACCAGCCCGCGCACCTGCGGGACCTGTAGCGGCAACGGGCTGGTCTCCGAGGACCGGGGCGCCTTCGGCTTCTCCCGGCCTTGCCCGGACTGCTCCGGCACCGGCACCCGCATCGAGGACCCGTGCCCGGACTGCTCCGGCACCGGCCAGCAGCACCGCCCCCGCACCATCACCGTCCGCGTCCCAGCCGGCGTGGTTGACGGGCAGAAGGTCCGCCTGGCAGGCCAGGGTGCTGCGGGCGAACGCGGCAAGCCCTCCGGCGACCTCTTCGTCACCGTCCACGTCAAACCCGACAAGGTCTTTACCCGCAGCGGCGACGACCTGCAGCTCACCGTCCCGGTCAGCTACACCGAACTCGTCCTCGGTGGCGCGGTCACCGTCCCGACCCTGGACTCGAAGGTGCGCGTGCGCATCCCACAGGGCACCGCGGACGGCACGACCCTCCGGGTACGGGGACGCGGCGTCCACAAGCGCAACGGCAACAGCGGCGACCTGCTGGTCACCGTGAAGGTTGAGATCCCGAGCAAGCTCGACGAAGGCGCGATGAGCGCCCTGCGCAGCTACGCCGAGGAGGAGAAGCGTTCCGGCTTCGACCCTCGCGCAAACTGGGCCGGTCGGGACTAAGAGCGAAGAAGTGGAGGTGAAAGCCAATGTCCGAGGCAAGCAAGAAGCAGGGGCCTAAAGAGCAGGCCGGGTCGGAGTCCGGCGCGGCCGGGTCCAGAAGCAAGGGGGAGGAGCAGGAGGTCTTCGTGATCTCCGTGGCCGCCGAGATCACCGGCATGCACGCCCAAACCCTGCGCACCTACGACCGCATGGGGCTGGTCACCCCACAGCGCACCCGCGGCGGCGGGCGGCGCTACTCCCGGGAGGATATCGCCCAGCTGCTGGAGATCCAGCGGCTCTCCCACGAGGAGGGCGTGAACCTCGCGGGTATCCAGCGCATCATCGAGCTGGAGGAACGGCTGCAGGCCGTGCAGAAGGAGAACGCGGTGCTGCGCCAGCAGCTCGCCAATGCGCGCGGCGGCGAATCGCGAGGGCGCAGCCGCGGCGAGATCGTGCACGTGCCGCGCTCCACCGCGGTGGTGCTGTGGGAGCAGCGGCGCAAGCGCTAGGCAACCACCGGCCCGGGTAGCAGCGCCGGGCATGAACCCCCTTCGCGTTTCCCACGCCGACGGCTGCAGGGGGCCGAGGCCTATCCTGCCGCGGCGAACTGGCTCTTGTAGAGCTCCGTGTACACGCCACCAGCTGCCAGCAGCTCCGCGTGGGTACCCTGCTCGGCGATGACCCCCTCCTTCATGACGACGATGACGTCCGCATCCCGGATCGTGGACAGCCGGTGCGCGATGACGAAGCTCGTCCGTTCCGACTGCAGCGCCGCCATCGCCTGCTGAATAAGCAGTTCGGTGCGGGTATCCACCGACGAGGTCGCCTCGTCGAGAATGAGCAGCTCCGGTGCCGAGAGGAAAGCCCGTGCGATAGTGATCAGCTGGCGCTCGCCCACGGAAATCGCCCCGGAATCCTGGCTGAGCACCGTCTCGTAGCCCTCCGGCAAAGCACGGACGAAACGGTCCACGTAGGTGGCCTTCGCGGCGGCGATGACCTCCTCATCGGTGGCATCCAGGCGACCGTAACGGATGTTCTCCATGATCGTGCCCTCGAAGAGCACGGCGTCCTGGAGAACCATGCCCACCCTCGACCGCAGCTCGGCGCGGCCAAGGTCGCGGATATCCACCCCATCGAGCGTGATCGCGCCGGCATCGATCTCGTAGAAACGCATGATGAGGTTCACCAGGGTGGTTTTTCCAGCGCCCGTGGGCCCGACGATCGCCACCGTCTGGCCGGGGCTCACGGCGAGGTTCATATCCTGGATCAACGGAACCTCGGGGGAGTAAGAGAAATCGACACCACGGAACTCCACGGCACCGGTGGCGCGTGGCCGGGTGGCGTCGGCCTGCTCCGTACGGGAGTCAGTCTTCGCGCCAGACACGGCAACCGCCGGCTCAGCCGTTGCAGCATCCGGAGCATCCGCCGGCGCAGAACGATCCTCAACCTCCTCCTCGGCATCAAGCAGCTCGAAAACGCGCTCGGCGGAGGCCACCCCAGATTGCAGCTGGTTCATCATCCCCGCAATCTGTGTGAGCGGTTGATTGAACTCACGGGAGTATTGAATAAACGCGGTTACCGCCCCCAGGGTCATCTGTCCGGATGCCACCCGAAGGCCACCTACCACCGCGATACCCACGTAGCTCAAATACGTCAGCCAGTTCATGATCGGCATCATCATCGAGGAATAGAACTGCGCCTTCGACGCTGCCTCGTAGAGCTCCTCGTTGCGGGCATGGAACTCGGCCTGCATGTCCTCAGAGCGACCAAAGGCGCGCACGAGGTCGTGGCCGGTGAATGCTTCCTCGATGTGTCCGTTGACCCGGCCGGTCGCCCGCCACTGCGAGGCGAACAGGGCCTGTGACTTGGTGCCGATGATGCCAATCGCGATCGCCGAAATCGGCAGCGCCACCAGCGCAATCAATGCCAGCTGCCAGGAGAGCGCAAACATCATCACGGTGACCCCAAGGACAAGCAGGATGGACTGGATGAGCTGCGAGACCGCCTGCTGCAGAGCCTGCTGAATATTATCCACGTCGTTCGTTGTGCGGGAGAGGATATCGCCGCGCTGCCGGGTGTCGAAGTAGTTCAGCGGCAGGCGGTTGATCTTGCGCTCGATGTCCCTGCGCAGCTGATAGATCACCCGCATGGTCAGGGCGTTCATGATCAGCCCCTGCAGCCACATGAATAGTGCGGCGGCGCAGTACATCAGCAGAACGATGATCAGCAGCTGGCCCAGCGCCCCGAATTTTATGCCCTCGCCGGGGGTGAACTCCATGCCGGAGAGCATGTCCGCCAGTTCCGTATTACCTTCGGCCTGTGCACCGGCGATGACCTGCTCCCGGCTGAGCCCTTCCGGCATGCGGCCAGAAACCGCGCCCGAGAAGATGATGTCCATCGCCTGTCCCAACACCCTCGGGGCGTAGACCGTCAGAACGACGGAGGCGATCACGAGCAGGAACACCACAGCCAGGGCGAGCTTACGGTTCGCCAGCAGTCCCAGCATCCGCACCGCGGAGGGCCAGAAAGCCTTCGCCTTGCGCGGCGCGCTGCCGAAATCATCTCGGTCAATACTGTCTTCGAACTGGAGGATCTCCTGCTCGCTGACCTCAGCCTGCGACGGGGATGTCATCTTGTTCTTGCGGCTCATGCCTTCTCCTCCGCGTTCAGCTGAGATTCGGCGATCTCCCGGTACGTTGTTGAGCTCTCCAGCAATTCCTGGTGTGTCCCGCGGGCGATGATGCGGCCCGCTTCGAGGACGAGGATCTGGTCAGCATCGGTGATCGTCGCGATCCGTTGAGCAACAACGATGACGGTGGCGTCCTTCGTCCGCGGGGCCAGGGCTTCGCGCAGTCGCGCGTCAGTGGCGACGTCCAGCGCGGAGAAGGAATCGTCGAAAAGGTACAGGCTGGGCCGCCCGACCAGCGCTCGGGCGATGCAGAGGCGTTGCCGCTGCCCACCGGAGACGTCCGTTCCACCTTGGGCGATTGAGGACGCCAACCCGCTGGCCCGCTGTTCGCCTTCGCCCGTCGTGCGCACGCTCACGAAATCCTCGGCCTGGGCGATGCGCAGCGCATCCCAGAGCTCCTCATCGGTGGCGTTTTGCTTACCGAAGCGCAGGTTTGTGGCGACCGTACCGGAGAACAGGAACGGCTTCTGCGGGACGAGGCCCACCCGTTCGGCGAGCGTATGCTCGGCGAGCTGCTGTACGGGCACACCGTCGAGAAGGACCTGGCCTTGGGTGGCCTCGTAGAGGCGGGGGATCAGGTTCAGCAGGGTGGTCTTCCCGGAGCCTGTGGAGCCGATGATGGCAGTGGTTTGGCCCGGCTTGGCGGTGAAACTGATGCCGTCGAGCACCGGCTCCTCCGCGCCAGGGTAGGTGAAACTGACATCCCGAAACTCGACCTCGCCGGTGTTGGTCGCCGACACCACCGGGTTGTCAGGTGCGCGCAGGGAAGGCTCGTGGCGTAGCACCTCGTTGATGCGCTCAGCGCAGATGATGGCGCGGGGAAGCATCATCGCCATGAAAGTACCCATCATCACGGCCATGAGGATCTGCAGGAGGTACTGCATAAACGCGGTGAGCGAACCAACCTCCATCGCCCCGGCGTCCACCCGCTTCCCGCCGAACCACAGGACAGCGGCGGTCGCGAGGTGGAGGATGACAGTGATCACCGGGAACATCAGAACGAACACACGACCAATGCGAATGGACGTGTTTGTGAGGTCGCGGTTGGCGCCGTCGAAGCGCTTGGCCTCGAAGTGCTCCCGGACAAAGGCTCGGACCACGCGCACACCCGTGATCTGTTCCCGAAGCACCCCGTTAATGCGGTCGATCTTTTCCTGCATGACGGTGAACAGCGGCATGAGTTGGGCAATGAGGAGCCCGACGATGACCAGCAGGACCGGCACCGAGACCCAGACCAGCCAGGACAGCCCGGCGTCCTCCCGGATGGCCATGATGATTCCGCCGATGGACATGATCGGCATCATGACCATGAAGTTCAGCGCCATGAGAGTGACCATTTGGATCTGCTGAATGTCGTTCGTCCCGCGCGTGACCAAGGTGGCGGTGCCGAATTGCGCCATGTCTTGAGCGCTGAAGGAATCCACGCTGCGGAAAACATCCCGGCGGATGTCCCGGCCCAAGCCCATCGCGGCGTGAGCGCCGAACCACACGGCCACCACCGAGGCGAGGAGCTGAACGAGAGCGACGGCCAGCATGATGCCGCCCGTGGACCAGATGTAGCCGATATCCCCGGTGGCTACGCCGTGGTCGATGATCCGCGCATTCAGGGTGGGAAGGTAGAGCACCGCCAGGGTGGCGGCCAGCTGGAGAATGATGACAGCCACCACGTGCCAGCGGTAGGGGGCGATGTGCCCCTTGATGAGCCGGATGAGGTGCACCGGCGCTCCTTTCTACGCCCGCGCGCTGGGGTCAATCAGGCGTGCGGGTCCGGGGTGGGGGAGCGGGGCGCCGGTGCAGTGCTGCTCTCAGCGTTTTAGAGTGTGATCTCTCCGGTGAGGATGAGCCAGAGCCCCGCGATGGAGGAAATTGCCACAATAGCAGCGATGAGCCATTCGAAGGCATTGAAGATCCGCTCGTTCGCGGAGATGCGGGTGAAGATGTAGATGATCATGCCCGGCAGCACCAGCAGCGTGCCCAGCAGCACGAAACGCAGGTCGGCAGCGTAGAGCAGCCACAGCGAGTAGATGAACGCCACCCCGCCCAGCACCAGGTGAACCCGGTTGGTGGACTTCGGGATCTCCGGGCCGGAGAGGTTGAACAGGCGGCCGGCATCCGGGTGGGCGATGCCCGCTCCACGGGTGGCCAGGAACAGCAGGTACAGCGAGCTGAAGACGTAAGGCAGCAGGTACAGGGAGGTCGCCAGCTGCACCATCGTGGAGTAGGTGGACTCGTTGAGGTAGAAGATCACGATGAACACCTGGATGATCACCGCGGAGAACAGCTGGGCGGTGACCGGGGCGCCCTTCGGGTTCGTCTTACCAACGAACTTCGGCAGCAGGCCGTCCTGGGCCATCAGCATGATCGGCTCGGCGCACAGCATCTGCCAGGAGACGTAGGCTCCCAGCACGCTGATGCACAGGCCGATGGAGATCAGGCCCGCGCCCCACGGTCCGACGACGAGCTCCAGGACCTCTGCCATCGAGTTATCGCCCATCGCGGCGAGCTCCTCGCGGCTGGCCACACCGAAGGACAGGAAGCTGACGAGCACCAGCAGCAGGAAGACAACGAGGAAGCCCAGCAGGGTGGCGAGGGAGACGTCCTTGCGATGGCGCGCCCGCTTGGAATAGGTGGACGCACCCTCCACGCCGATGAACGCCCAGACGGTGAAGAGCATCATGCCCTTGACCTGGTCGGTCAGGGTGCTGACCTGGTTGCCGTCCTCACCAAACGTAGCGGCCTGGCCCCAGAAGTCCGCGGTGAGGACCTCCGGCTTGAAGCCCACGAAGGCAACCAGCACGAGGAAGGCGATGATCGGCAGGATCTTCGCGACCGTGGCGACCACGTTCATGATCGCCGCCTGGCGCACGCCGCGTGAGAGCACCAGGAAGATCGTCCAGGTCAGCGCGGAGACCGCGAGGGACTGAACGAAGGGGTGATCGCCGCCGAAGATCGGGAAGAAGAAGCCCAGCGAGCTGAAGAACAGGGTGGCGTACCCCACCTGGGCGATGATCGTGCCCAGCCAATAACCCCACGCCGAGGCGAAACCAATGAAGTCACCCAGCCCGGCGCGCACGTAGCTGTACACGCCCGAGTCGAGGTGTGGTTTGCGCTGCGCGAGAGCCTGGAAGACATAGGCCACACACAGCATGCCGAGGCCGGTGATGATCCAGCCGATCATCGCCGCGCCCGGGGAGGCCACCAGCGCGATGTTCTGCGGCATGGCGAAGATGCCGGCGCCCACAGCGCTGCCAATGATCAAACTGACAAGGGTGCCAAGCCGGACGGTGCGCGGGTCGTCGGCGACCAAAACCTCCGGGGTGGACGGCTGAGCGTTAGTCTTCATCTTTCGTAGGCTACAGCGAAGAAAGCACCGACGCGAATAAAACCGAAAAGGGGGTATCCCCTGGTGAGAAGCCTATTCGCGGAGGGCTGCCACCACCGCCGGATCGTTGTAATAAGCGCTGTGGGAGCCCGTCTCTCCGCCAGCGGCGAGCCGTGCGTCGTCGACCCGGTCGATCCCGTACTCCAGGAGCTGAGAAATGCCAGCACGCTCATCGTTGCCGCCCGGGTTCAGGAGGTCATCGGCCCCGAAAAGCGGGGAGGTGGGGTCGGCTCCGTGGATGCCCTGGTTCTTCGGAAAAACGGCGGCGGGGTCGTACGCCAGTTTCCCGACGGTGGCGGTAGAGCTGATGTTTTCGATGAGGTCGCCGGGTTCGGTGTAGGCCTCGACCCGCGCGCCGGGGTTGAGCTGCAGCTCGCTGGCGTGGTTGACGGGGACCCCGGGGCTGCCGAGGAAGGTGACGCGGTCGGCGTCGAGGTGGCCGTCGGCCGCGCCCTGTCCGACGACGACGGAGCCGTAGCTATAGCCACTGACGTGCAGCGTGGCGTCGGGGTTGATCCGTCGCAGGCTGTCCTGGAAGGTCCGCAGCCGGGCCCCGCCCGTTGTGGCGAGCTCTCCGCTGGCGCCGCTGATCAGGTTGCTGGGTGCGTGGTAGCCGTTCCAGGACACCACCGCGACCTTTTCCCCGACGAGCTGCTGGGCAAAGCGCACCTGCTTGGCTTTGGCGGCCTCCCCGCGGGAACCCACCCCGCCGACGAGGGTGATGATTCGATCTGCGTTGGCCACGTCGCCGACCACGGTCGCGGTGCCGTAGGGCAGGTTGATGGTCTGGGCGGGCATCACGGCCGCCCCGCCGGGTTCGGCACCACCCCAGCCGACCACGGGGACCGGGCGGGCGTGGGAGGCTAGCGCGTCGACGGCGGCACCGGTCGCCGAGTCGACAGCCCGCACTAGCGTGAGCGCGGATTGCGCGATACCGGTGAGCACGCCGGTCAGGGGGAGTAGTGCGGGCATCTCCGTGTGCGCTACGCCTGCACTGTCGATGCGGATCATGGGCTCAACCCAGCGCAGGGCTTTGAGGATGTTTTGGGCGACCTGCAGTGTCCGGGCGTAGCCGTTGGTCGAGGTGCCGCACAGGCCGACTGCCCAGCCTGTGGAGTCCGCCTGCGTGAGTGCGGTGCTAAGCCGGTGGTGCGCCGCGTCCGCCGCAGCGCCCTGCCACACCTCCGGTTCGGTCATCCCCAGGCTTCGGCACTGCGCGGCGAGTTCGGAGATGTGATCGCCGGCATCTGACCAGGTACGCGCCTGTTTCACGATCTCGCCGGTGGCGGCGTGCTCCACCGCGGGAACCGTCACTCCGCTCATCGCAACGCACCTCCACCGGTCGGCGCCAGGCAACGCGCAGCCACCGCATCGGCCGCGGTGTTGGCGTCCTTAAACGACGAGATATCGGCGCACATCCGCTGCCACTGCTCCAGCTGGGAACGCAGGGCGGTGGGAATGGCGGAGTTGGCATGCTCCGCCGCCGCGCCCATGCGTGGACCAGGGCCGGATGACAACCCCGGGCTGAGCCTTCCTGCCTGGTCGGAGGTTTGCGCATGCAGCTTCTCGCTGGACATGAGGACGTGCTCCAGGGCGATGGGGTCGAGATGAAGGACGTCGCCGTAGTCCAGCTGCGTGCTGCTGCGCACTGCTTCGTGCGAGTCGCCGGACTCGTAGCCGGGGTCGGGGGAGGAGAGCCCGCGCAGGCTGCCTTCCACTTGGTTCGTGAGTTCTGCGTGGTTGGTGAGCTCCAGGCGGGCGCGTTCGGCGCCCGCCTGCACAACATCCTCGGCGGCCTGGTTCGCTGTGCTGGATACTGCGCCTCCGATGCGACCGAGGATGTGCTCGATCCCCGGTGCGAGCGTGGTGGTCTCTGGCATTGTTCCCCCTCGTGTTTGGTGGCCTGGCGGGACTAGTCGTCGCCTGCGGCCGGTGCGTTTAGGAAAACACCGCGGGCGGCGCTACGGAAGGCAGCGCGGTTCGAATGGCGTTTTCTGTGGATAGCCGCCGCTAGGGTATCCACAGCGGCCGCGGAAGCACCTAGGTCTAATCCCCACGAGCGCCAGCGCGGGGTGTGGTTTCTCGTTACCCTGGTGGCATGCGAATTTCCGTGATCCAGATGAGCGCCCAACCGGATGTCGAGGCGAATCTCGCCCTCATCCGGAAGTACATCGCTGGCTCCGCGCAAAACGGTGCTGACCTCGTGGTTTTCCCCGAGGCTGCGATGTTCCCCTTCGATGCCGGGCGCCTTGACACGGTCGCCCAACCCCTCGACGGCCCCTTCGGTCGAGCCATCAAGGCCACCGCTGAGGAGCATGGGATCGTCGCCGTCGTGGGCATGTTCACCCCGGCGGATACGGTTTTCCGGCTGCCCAATGGCGAGCTGTCCACCGAGCGTCCGGACGATAGCGGTGGCATTCAGGAATTCCGCCGAGTGACCAACACCCTGCTGGTCACGGGGCCGGGAATTTTCGCGGGCTACGACAAGATCCACTGCTTCGATGCCTTCGGCCACCAGGAGTCCGCCACCGTGCGCCCCGGGAACCGTCGCGTTACTTTCGAGCTCAACGGCGTGAAGATCGGCCTGGCCACCTGCTACGACATTCGTTTCCCCGGCCACTTCATCGCCCTGGCGCAGTCCGGCGCGAAGGTCATCGTCGTGCCCACCAGCTGGGCCGATGGGCCAGGCAAGCTCGATCAGTGGCGTGCGCTGACCTCCGCCCGGGCCCTGGATTCCAGCTCCTACCTCGTGGCCGCTGGCATGGCCCGCCCTGGCAGCCCCGAGGATTACGGCAAGCCAGAGGGCCCCACCGGCATCGGGCACTCCGTGGTGGTGAGCCCGCAGGGGGCCAAGCTCGCGGAGACCGGCTACGCTGCCCAGGTGCTGACGGTGGATATCGACCCGAACTCCGTGGATCATGTCCGCAAGGGCCTGCCGATCCTCGGGGGCCACAACCTCGACCGTGAGATCACCGAGACGATCCACATCGAGCCGGAGGATTAGCCTAAGTCCTATCCACGCTGAGTTGCTCGGGGTCCGCACCCGCTGCCAGCAGCGCATCCGCGCTCGCGCTGACTGGCGCTTCCTCCCCGGCGACGAGCACCCGGGCGTCCTGCCACGCGCCGTCCCGGATGGCGGCGTTCACGGCATGGCCGACCCGCAGCAGCCCGTCGAGCTCCGCCGACGTCCCCGTCAGTTCCTCGATCCCGGACGCCTCCGCCGCCACGGGTACTACACGCAGCCAGTTCCAGGCGCGAGCAAAACCCAGCAGGCTGGGTAGCTCGTAGAGTTCGGCGACGCTATCGGCCCCGACGTACAGCGCGGTCTCCGGGGGCTCGGGCTGCTGCGCCAGTTCCAACAGCAGGGCCCGCAGCGGAGCCAGCCCCGTGTTCTGCGCAATCATGCACACCGGGCGCTCGTCCTCGGCATCCACGCTGAGGAAGCCATAGCTCGCCCCGAGCACCCACTGGTCCCCGGCCTGGGCCTCCGTGAGGATCGCGCGCCGAGCCTCGCTATCCCCACGCACGTGGAACTCGATCAGCCCGTCCGGGTTTGCGGGCGTGGCGGGGTGCAGGTATTGCCACTGCGTGTCGCCGTAGGGGGTGCGGACGTCCAGGTACTGCCCGGTCCACCAGGGTTGCGGTGAGCTTGCCTGTACGCGAATGACGCCGATCGCGGGCCGTCCGGCCTCCTCGTCGCCGGGGTAGGCTTCCGCGACGTCGAGGACTTCGGCGGTGCGCGTCGCGGTTGCGGTGCTGCGCTGGGCGCCGAGGGCGAGCAGGTGGCAGGTCAGGTCCGCGGCATCCTCCAGGGTGGCCTGCTCTTGTTCATCGAGGGTCAGGACGTCGGCCCCCGCCTGGCCGAGCGCGTGGGCGAGCGCACCGTAGTGCTCGGCCTCCAGCCCGTGCTTGCGTAAATCGTGGCCGAGGGCCAGCAGGAAATCAGCTTCTCTTTGCGGGTATTCGCCGCTGTAATTCCCAGGGGTCTGGGCAAGCCCGAGGCTGGTGAGTAGTGCTCGGAGGCTACGCACCAGGAGGGGCTGATCTGCTTTCAGGTCCGACCACGTGGTCGGGGTGGCGTCCGGGAACTCCCCGGTGCGCAACGGCTGGGCGGTGGGCCCGGGCGCGGGCCCCTGGGCGTCGAGAATGGCCTGGACGCGTGCGCTCAGGGGAGTGAGGTGATTGAGGATGGGGGAGAGCAGGTCAATGGAGCCGCGGTCGCTGGGTGCTGCGTGGTGTGACATTGCGTGGGCTCCCTTCCTGGGGCAGCTGCCACGGGGTGCGGCGAGCTTTTTCGGGCTCATTGTCCCATTTTCTTGAGTCCGTAGCCATCATCGCGGGGTGCGCGGCGCGGACGGGGTGGGGAGGGTAAAAAGTGGGCTGTAGCGAAAGGAAAAGAATTTTAGGTTGAGTGGAATAGACTCAAGCCTGGTGTGGTTGAGTCTAGTGAACTCAATTACGATAGGTAGCAAGAAACCTCACCACAGAAAGGTCACGAAACCATGAGCTCCTTCACTCCAACCACCATGACCCGCGAAGCAATGCAGACCGCCCTCCAGGACGCCTCGAACCGCGGGAACCCGGACATCCGTCCCGGCCACCTGCTGGTGGCCCTCCTCGAGCAGCAGGACTCCATTACCCAGCCGATCCTCACCGCCGCCGGCGTCAACGCCGACGCAGTGCGGACCCAGGCGAAGTCCCTCGTGGAGGGCTACCCCACCGCGCAGGGTTCCGGCATGGCCAACCCGCAGTTCAACCGCGACGCCCTGAACGCCATGACGGCCGCCCAGGAGCTCGCCGGGGAACTCGGCGATAGTTACGTCTCCACCGAGGTGCTGCTCGCCGGCATCGCCAAGGGCAGCTCGGACGCCGCCACGATTCTGCACAACCTGGGAGGCACCTTCGACGCCCTGCGTGGTGCTTTCGAGAGCGTGCGTGGCAACCGTAAAGTCACCACCGAGGAGCCGGAGGGTCAGTTCCAGGCCCTGGAGAAGTACTCCACGGACCTCACTGCCGCCGCCCGCGCCGGGAAGATTGACCCGGTTATTGGCCGCGACCAGGAGATCCGCAGGGTCGTCCAAGTGCTATCGAGGCGCACGAAAAACAATCCCGTGCTCATCGGTGAACCGGGCGTGGGTAAGACCGCGATCGTCGAGGGACTGGCCCGCCGCATCGTCGCCGGCGACGTCCCCGAGTCCCTGAAGGGTAAGAAGCTGGTTTCCTTGGACCTGGGCGCGATGCTCGCGGGCGCGAAGTACCGCG